>CAIOJG010000190.1 GCA_903858555.1 Candidatus Magasanikiibacteriota bacterium | reverse complement strand
CAAGAGTGACAAGCCTTCTATTATTATTATTATTAATGCCAGGGTGACAGGCTGACAGGCCTATTGTCCGTATTAGTATAGCATTAGGGTTTAGTTGATTTTATTGTTAGTTGTTTGCAACTTTATTTCCATGATGAATTATTATTAATTGCGATGTCACCAATTATATCTGATAGCCTTCTTATTGGCTGGTGAGGTCGGTGATGAGTGATGACCTATGTCATGTGATTACGAAAATGGCCTGCCGCATTTGGGCTCACCATACATTCATGCATGATGGCGTCTCACCATGCATTCATGCTGCTCCCCTCATGATGGCATCTCACCATGCATTCACGCTGCTCCCCTCATGATGGCGTCTCACCACATATTTGCCATTTGCCGGGGCACACGAACTAATACTTTTGCCGGTGCAAAAAAAATATATTTTGCTTCCGCTTGTCCGCCAATAAAATTTCCGGATTTTTACGGCATTGATTTACCAAATCGCAAAGATTTAATCGCAGCCAATAAAACTGAAGAGGAAATTCGTGAATTTATCGGCGCGGATATTTTACTTTACCAAACGATCGATGATCTAGTAGAAGCCGTGACCAGAAAAGGCAACCACAATATTGATCGCCCATCTATGCCATACCTAGATGGTTGGTATGTGACTGGTGATATTGATATCGATAAATTGGAAAGTTTAGCTCAAGAAAAAACTACCGAATAAATATTGACTACCACTATGAACATTTTACTTGTCGGCTCCGGAGCGCGTGAACACGCGATTGCTCGCGCCATAAAAAAATCCAAACACGAAAATAATTTATTTTGTTTTGCGTCCAGCAATAATCCTGGGATAAAACCTTTGTGCACGGGATACGAGGTAGGAAAAATTTCAGATCCACAAGCTGTGTTAAATTTTGCGCAAACAAATAAAATTGATTGGGCTTTCATCGGACCCGAGGCACCGCTTGAAGCCGGCGTGGTAGATGTACTCAAAGAAGTCGGCATCCCAAGTGTAGGGCCGACAAAAAAATTGGCACAACTTGAAACTAGCAAATCATTTACCCGTGACCTGCTCACTGAATACAATATCCCCGCTTGTCCTATTTTCAAATATTTTGAAAGTATGAAAGGCGTGCGTGATTTTATGGAACATCTCAAAGGCAACTATGTTGTAAAAGCCGATGGCCTGATGGGCGGAAAAGGTGTAAAAGTTTCTGGTGATCACCTCGCCAGTATTGATGACGGTGAAAAATGGTGCCAAGAATTAATTGACGCTGGCAAAACTTTTTTAATTGAACAAAAATTAATCGGCCAAGAATTTTCACTAATGAGTTTTTGTGACGGCGAACATTTAGTGCACATGCCAGCGGTACAGGATCACAAACGCGCCTTTGTTGGCGACCTTGGTCCAAATACTGGCGGCATGGGCACATACTCGGACGCCGATCACTCCTTACCATTTTTAAAACCATACGACATTGAAGATGCAAAAAATATCAACGAAGCAACTGCCAAAGCCATAAAAAGTAAGTTCGGCGAAGGTTACAAAGGAATTTTGTACGGTGGCTTTATGGCCACCGCTACGGATGTAAAATTGATTGAATACAATGCTCGTTTTGGCGACCCAGAGACGATGAACGTCTTGCCGATTTTGGAAAGTGATTTCATCGAATTGTGCCAAAGCATTATTGATGGAAATTTATCACCAGAAAAAGCAATATTTTCCAAACTCGCGACAGTTTGTAAATACGCCGTACCAAATGGTTATCCAGATGAACCGATAAAAAATCAAACCATCGATATGTCTGCCGTGACCGATCAAGACCACTTGTATTTAGCTTCCGTAGACCAAACCGAAAATGGATTGATTGAAACCGGATCACGCACCGCTGCCTTTGTTGGCATCGCACCAACCATCGCTGAGGCAGAAAAAATTGCCGAAGCCGAAATCCAAAAAATCACCGGTCCACTTTTTCACCGTGAAGATATTGGCACTAGCGACCTGATAAATAAAAGAATAAATATAATGAAAGAACTGAGAAATATATGATGCATTTAGCAATCCTAGGATCCACTAATGGCACCGACATGCAGGCGATAATCGACGCTATTGAAGCCAAACAACTCGACGCTAAAATAGAAATAGTCATCAGCAACAAAGCGGACGCTCACATTTTAGAACGTGCCGTTAAACATGGGATAAAAAATCTTTACATTGACGGTTCAAAAAAATCACGTGAAGAATACGACGAATTAGTAATGGCAGAATTAAAAAAATATCCGATTGATTTGATTTTACTCATCGGCTATATGCGTATTTTGTCCGAACCATTTGTACAAGCATTCCCAGATCAAATTCTCAATGTTCACCCTTCACTTTTACCAGCGTTTGCTGGCGGCATGGATAAAAATGTTCACGCTCAAGTTTTGAAATCTGGCGCAAAAAATTCTGGTTGCTCCATTCATTTTGTAGATGAAGGTGTCGACACCGGAAAAGTACTTTTACAAAAAAAATGCAAAATTGAACCGGGAGAAACTGTAGAATCTTTAAAAAATAAAGTTCAAAAATTGGAAGGCGAAGCTTTTATTGAAGTAATTAAAATGTTAGCTAACAAATAATATGCATACCGAAAATACCACCATTAAACGCGCGCTCATTTCTGTGTCGGATAAAACTGGGATCGTTGAGTTTGCTAAAGAGTTGGCTGCCCAAGGTGCGGAAATTATTTCCACTGGCGGCACTTTTAAAGCACTCACCGACGCCGGCATTCCTGCGATTGAAATTTCCAACTTCACCGGCTTTCCAGAAATGATGGACGGCCGTGTAAAAACTTTGCATCCACTCGTGCACGGTGGTATTTTGGGTTTACGCGATAAACACGCCGACCAAGCAGCGCAACACAATATTAAATGGATTGATTTAGTCGTAGTAAATCTCTATCCATTTTCCGCCACCATCCAAAAACCAAATGTCACCAAAGATGAAGCCATAGAAAATATCGACATCGGCGGACCAAGTATGATCCGTAGTGCGGCCAAAAATATTGGATATGTTTCGGTAATCGTAGACCCACTAGATTATTCTCCCCTACTAGCCGAGCTCCAAAACGGTGGCGTCACTTATGAAACCCGCTGTCGCCTCTCGGCCAAAGCGTTTGGACACACCGCCGCCTACGACAGCATCATCCACAACTATTTTAAAACCGATGCTTTCCCAGAAGACTACACCCTTACATTCAAAAAGTTTTACGACCTCCGCTACGGCGAAAATCCTCACCAGCTCGCCTGCGTGTACAAAGAACCAAACAACACCGAGCACAATATCCTCAACGCCAAAATTCACCAAGGCAAACAACTTTCCTACAATAATATCAACGACGCCGACGGCGCACTCAATCTCACGCGCGAATTTACCGAGCCAGCCTGCGTGGTAGTAAAACACGCCAACCCTTGCGGCGTAGCCACCGGCAGTGACATCACCGAAGTCTTCCGTCGCGCCTACAATGCCGACGCGCTTTCCGCTTTTGGTGGTATCATTTCTTTAAATAGAATTTGTACCAAAGAAATCGCGGAAGAAATTGCCAAAGTATTTGCCGAAATTGTGATCGCCCCATCATACGAACCAGAAGCCTTACAAATTTTATCCACGAAAAAAAATCTGCGCGTGCTCGAAACCGGTGAACTCACTCTACCCAAACCAAAACAAGAATTCCGTTATGTAGACGGTGGTTTACTAGTCCAAGATCGCGATACCAACATTGTCCAACCAGAACAATTAAAAGTGGTGACAGTCAAACAACCAACACCAGAACAAATCAGCACGATGTTGTTTGCTTGGAAAGTTTTGAAGTATGTAAAATCCAACGCCATCTTGATCGCCAAAGAAAATGCTACTGTCGGAGTCGGCGCGGGACAAGTGTCACGCGTGGATGCAGTAGATATCGCTATCAAAAAAGCGGGTGGGAATATTGGCAGTACCATTTTGGCTTCGGACGCTTTCTTCCCTTTCCGCGACAGTATCGATAAACTCGCCGGCACCGGTATTACTGCCATCATCCAGCCAGGTGGATCTATCAAAGATGAGGAAGTAATCAAGGCTTGTGATGAGCATGGGATTGCGATGGTGTTTACGGGGGTGAGATGTTTTAAACATTAATTTTAACTTATATAACTTATTTTTATGGAAAAAATAAAAAAAAGCAACAGCTACCTAATGAAAAAATATCTTATTCTTACATTAGTTACCTATTTTTTAGAGAAAATTATTAATCCAAACTCAAAAAATGACTTTGTTCATGCTATTGTGAGTTTAATAAGCATCGCCAACATATTCTTTTTTGCGTATTTTTGCTATTATTTATATTATGATTTAAAAGAAACTTTAAGAAACAAAAATACCAAAAAATAAAAGACACTTAAGAGATAAGTTTAAAATAATCCACAGGGGGGGGTAGAATATAGTACATTTTTAATGTACTATATAAATACGATGATATGTAGTGATAAATCTATCTCATCTACATATAATTAAAACCTCACACTGGATGTGTGAGGTTCAATTTCAAAGCCATTTCCTAGTTGCAAGCTAGGTTACCACATCACCGTTCTGTCTTAGAACGGTTTTGTTTTTGTTGGAAAATTATTTCCAACAAGGCTCGTGCTACTCTAAACAAGATTAAACCTTGCGGCGCATCGTTTCGACAGTAGCGGTAGATTTACGGCGGCGAGCTTCTTTAACAGTGATCAATTCACCGTTTTTGGCATCACGACCAACTTTCCATTTTATTTCTTTTGCCATATAGCAATAGTAATAAATTCTACTTCTTTTCGATCATATACTAAAAGTATACGCGACTTTATCGATGGGCGAAGCAACCCTTGGATTTTTCATTCCAATCTACTAACCGTATATATCCGACTAATAGATATAGTTTGAAAAACACTATATTTAGTAGTTAAAATAAGAATAGACTACGACTGATTGTATTTACTTGAATATGAATTATACCACATTGCCAAATGTCAGCCAAACGCCTATATACACGAGCTGAAAACAGTTTTTGAACAAGTTATCCACAAGCCACAACTATTTCATTTTCATCTTGCGCCCTCGATATATTTCATGGTACTCTAAGAGTAATATAAAAGTCACTTCTTCTATTTATGTTATTAATCACCATTCTTTTAGCAATAATAGCGATTGGCGTTCTCCAATTAAGCAATGGAGGGAAACAGATTTTAAGTATCGCCATAACATTAGTTATCATAGCCAT
>CAIOJG010000189.1 GCA_903858555.1 Candidatus Magasanikiibacteriota bacterium | reverse complement strand
TCAATTCTTTGAGAAATGTAATTTTTGTTTCTCCGGCTGATTGGTTGTCAAAAAAAATAAATCTTATTTTTCCAAATTTTTCTGTTAAAGTTATCAAGAATGGAATTTCTTTACCTCTTAAAGTAGGTGATAAAAAGTATTTAAGAGAAAAGTATGGATTGGGAGAAAATAAAAAAATAATTTTGTTTTCCTCAAACAATTTAGATGACAAAAATAAAGGAATAAGGCACATTTTAAAAGCAGCCGATGATTTGGTAAAAGACAATAATATTGTTTTTCTTCTGGCGGGTAAAGGTAAGATTAGCTCGGCAAATGTGCTTAGTCTTGGTTATCTGGATAAAAAACAAATGTCTGAGATTTATGCTCTGTCCGATGTGTATTGCTTTTTGTCAGAGGCTGAAACCATGCCGTTATCTTTGCTCGAAGCTAAAGCGGCCGGATTGTTTATTTTTGCTAGCGATATTCCCGCAAATAAAGAAGCGTTGGCGGGTTATGACAGGTTTGAAATTTTAACAGCCGAGTCCGTTAATAATCTGGAAAATAAAATTTTATCGTTAAAAATCATTGACGGCATAAAAAATGTAAAAGAAAATAGAACAGCCGTTGAATTTTGCGAAGAATATTTAAGCTTATATAAAGAAGTATTAAATTGATATGAAATTTTCGATTATTACCGTGTCATATAACAGTGCCCTTACTATTGAAGATACAATCATTAGCGTTTTGGCGCAGAACTATGATGATTTGGAATATATAATTATTGATGGTGGCTCAAAGGATGGTACTATTGATATTGTTAATAAATATAAAGATAAAATTAGTAAAATAGTTTGCGAACCGGATAAAGGGATATATGACGCGATGAATAAAGGTCTTAAAATGGCTACCGGTGATGTGGTGGGAATTTTAAATTCTGATGATTTTTATAAAAATACCGCCGTTTTAAAAGAGGTGAGTGAGGCGTTTAAAAATTCAGATGCCGATATTTGTTATGGCGACATCGAGTATATCGATCGTGAAAATATCAAAAAGGTGGTGCGTTTTTGGAAAGCCGGTGAATATAAGAAAGAAAAATTAAACTCCGGATGGATTATGCCACACCCGGCTTTATTTGTAAAAAAAGAAATTTATAATAAATATGGATTGTTTAATTTAGATTTTAAAATAGCGGCCGATTATGAGCTGATGTTGCGTTTTTTATTGAAAGAGGTTAGAGTTAAATATATTAAAAAAACTTTGGTATCAATGCGTGAGGGTGGGTTTAGTGGACAAAGTTATAAACAAAGAAAAAAAGGTTGGGAAGAGCTAAAAAGAGCTTGGACAATAAATGGACTACCTATTCCAAAGCTATTCATTTTCCGAAGATTGTTATCAAAAATTAAACAATATTTTGTATGAAAACTATCTTGATTACTGGAGGGGCCGGGTTTCTTGGTTCAAATTTGTGTGGTCGTTTGCTCAAAGAGGGCAATCGTATTATTTGTGTAGATAATTTTCTCACCGGATCTAAAGAAAATATTGAAAGTTTTTTAACCGATCAAAATTTTAAATTTGTTGAACACGATATCATCGATCCGTTGTTTGTAGATGAGGATATTGATGAAATTTATAATTTAGCTTGTCCGGCTTCGCCGGTGGATTATCAAGATAACGCGATTCGCACTGTCAAAGCCAATACGATTGGCGTTATTAATATGCTTGGATTGGCACGTGCTAAAAACGCTAAGATTTTTCAGGCCTCTACTTCCGAAGTTTATGGTGATCCGCTGGAGCATCCTCAAAAAGAAACTTATCGTGGAAATGTAAATCCGGATGGTCCCAGAGCGTGTTATGACGAGGGTAAGCGCTGTGCGGAAACTTTATTTTTTGATTACCAAAGAACACATAATTTAAAAATTAAAATTGTTAGAATTTTTAACACTTACGGTCCAAATATGGCTTCAGATGACGGACGGGTCGTTTCAAATTTTATTATTCAAGCTTTAAAAGGAGAAGATATTACTATTTATGGTGATGGAAACCAGACACGCAGTTTTTGTTACGCCGATGATTTAATAGATGGTTTTATTAAAATGATGGCTAGCGACAATCAAATAACCGGTCCAATAAATTTGGGTAATCCCGATGAATTTACCGTAAATGAACTTGCGCGGAAGGTGGTTGAGTTGGTTGGTTCTAAGAGCGAGATAGTTTTTAAAGATTTGCCAATTGATGATCCGACCAGACGTTGTCCAGATATTTCTTTGGCCAAAGAAAATTTGGAATGGGAACCAAAGATAAAATTGCAAGAAGGTTTACTAAAGACGATTGAGTATTTTAAAACAAAAATTTAATTTTATGAAGTTACTTTACGTCGGTTCCGGTTTTGTGGGCGCTTGTTCGGCGGCAGTAATGGCTGATTCCGGCCATGATGTTTTGTTGTATGATATTGATCAAGAAAAGATAAAAAAACTCAGTTCCAATAATTTGGAAACGATAGAATCTTGTTTGTTTGAAGATGGACTTGGCGATATGTTGATAAAAAATAAAGATCAAATATCATTCACAACCGATTATGGCAAAGTAACAAATTATTTAGATGACGTGGATGCTGTTTTCATGTGTCTGCCAACACCGGAAAAATCCGGAGCCGAAGGTGAATCTGATTTGACTTACTATTATTTGGCCGCGGAGAAGTTGGCTGATAGTATGGCCAAAAGAAATAATAGCACGCAAAATAAATACGTTGTCTTGATAAACAAAAGTACGGTGCCGGTAAATATGATTGATGAAACCAGTCGAGTAATGATTGAACACGGAGTCAAGAATTTTGGCGTTGTTTCCAATCCGGAATTTTTAGTTGAAGGAAAAGCGATTGAAGGTTCTGTTCATCCAGATCGTGTAGTGGTCGGGGCGGAAAAGGAAGAAGATTTTAAAGTGTTGCGCCAAGTTTACGCTCGTTTTTTAAATTCACCAAGTATTAAATATATCGAGACTAATCCTCAAGAAGCAGCTGCCGGTAAATTATTAGCGAATTATTTATTGTTCAATAGAGTTACTACAACTTTTGATGTGGTTGGTCGTGTGTGTGAATCGTTCCCAAAAATAAATTTTGAAAATTTAAGAAAAGTTTTAATTAGTGATGATCGTATTGGCAGTTGGGGTTTTTATGACAGTGTCTATTGCGGCGGTAGCTGTTTTATTAAAGACGCAGCCTCGTTGGCTCATCAACTGGAAGAAGTGGGTGTCAGCGCTTCTTACGTTCGTCAAACTTTAATGTCAAATAATTTTCAGCGTGATAATTTTTTAAGTCGATCTAAAAAGGAAGCGAATTTTGATTGGTCAAAAAAGAAAGTGGCGGTATTGGGTGTGGCTTTTAAACAAGAAACCAACGATATTCGCAATTCCGGCGCGATTGATATTGTCCGACATTTGGTGGGTGAAGGTGCTGAAAAAATCAAAATTTATGACCCGGCCGCGATGCCAATGTTTATGAGCTTGTTTGATCCGGCCAAAGATTCCCGTTATAGCGTAATTAGTTATTATAATTCGGAAAAAGAAGTGTTGGAGAATACGGATGCCTGTTTGATTTTAACCGATTGGCCAAAATTCAGAGCAGTAGGTGAAGTGATTAAAACCGTTTGCCCATCTCCATATTTGATTATGGATGGTCGTCGTATGCTCGCCAACCAATTTGATGAATTACAAAATTTAGGATATGATATCATCGCCGTTGGCAGTCCGTTTTTAAAAGGAAAATAATATGTCAAAATTAATTGTTACCGGAGGAGCGGGGTTTATTGGTTCGCATTTGGTGGATAAATTGATCGCGTCAGGACATGAAGTGACCGTCATCGATAACTTGATGCTTAGTACCAAAAAATTTGTAAATCCAAAAGCCAAGTTTGTGAAAGCGGATATTCGTGATTATAAAAAAATTGCGAAATATTTTGATGGTGTTGAGGCGGTTTTTCATGTTGCGGCGGACCCTAGATTGCCAACCTCGGTAGAAGACCCGATTTCTACCCACGAGATAAATGTCACCGGTACATTAAATGTGCTGGAGGCAGCACGCCAGGCTAAAGTGAAAAAAGTAATTTTTTCTTCTTCGTGCGCGGCTTATGGAGATATTAAAAAATTACCTGTAAAAGAAAGCGATGAAATGAAGCCGTTGAGCCCCTATGGTCTACATAAAATGATGGGGGAGCAATATTGCCGTTTATATTCTAGTTTGTTTGGTCTAGAAACTGTTTGTTTGCGCTATTTCAACGTCTTTGGACCACGCAAGCTAGCTGGTGGGTCATATCCGATGGTTATCCCATTATTTATCGATCAGCGCAAGCACGGCCAGAAATTGACCGTTGTGGGCGATGGCAAAGCCACTCGTGACTATATTCACGTTAGTGATGTTGTAAATGCCAATATCTTGGCCTGGAAGTCCAAGGTAAATGATGGCATGGCGGTGAATGTTGGTTCTGGCAGGGAAATAAGCGTTAATGAGATTGCGAAGTTGATAGGCGGAGAAAAAACTAATTTGCCGGCACGCGAGGGTGAAATGCGTCGCGCCTTGGCGGATAACGCTTTGGCAAAAAAAATGTTTGGTTGGAAACCGATGGTAAAGTTTGAAGATGGTATAAAAGAGCTCTTAGAAATGAAATAAATTTGATAAAACTTTGTAATACAACCTTTGTCAAGAAAAATCATTGAGGTAAAACACTTGAATTTAAAGGCCAAGAAGAGTTATCCACAGATAAATATTCAGTCGAATCGTAAATTGTGCTATAATATTAAGCAGGAATGAGTAATAGAGGGGGAACGAAATCTCGGATTTGGGAAACCTATGCCGAGATTTTATTTTAAAAAATTATTAATTTAGTAATTTTTAACTCACATAAGAAACATATGGCCAAAAAAAAGTTGGGGGCTTGGTTGTTGGTTTTGGTATTGGGTGTAGTCGCTATTTTTAGCGCCTACGGTTGGTTTTTAAATAAACAAAAGCGAGTTTTGGTCGGCACAGCAAGGCCGACTTTTCCGTATTCTGATTACAGCGACGCGGAATTGCAAAAAATGTTCCCGCACGACGCCGAAAATACCGCGCCGACGGTGCAGTCGCCAGAGCAGACGCATGATTTATTTTTAGCGGCATTGAAAAAAGAAGATTTTGACGCGGCGGTAAATTGTTGTTTTAGAGAAGGGGATAGGGTGAAGATGAAAGAATTTTTGGTGGGTTTAAAATCTAAAGGACAGTTATCGTTGATGATGAGTGATATAAAGGATATCAAAAAAGAAAATATCGGAAGTGTGGTTTCTGAATATAGTTATTTAGGAACTTATAATGGTGATAAAGTTGGGAATATGATGACTTTCATTAAAACCACCAGCGGTTACTGGTATATAGAATCATTATAAAATTTAATAATATGAAAAAAGGAGGGAACAAAAATTTATTTTTGGTTATTTTTGTTGGTTTTGGTATTTTTTTAAACTTGGTCTTTGTTGATCAAGTTTTTTGTTATGATACTTTAGTGGCTCATCCCGGTATCGCCGGGTTGGCCGTAAAATCTTACAATAAAGACAATGCTAAAAAAATTACTGCCGAACAGTATGAATGGATAAAACAAGGGGCGAGTGAAGAAGACACTCCGACTAGGTGGCTAAATCATTTTTATGATCCGATATACAATCGTGGGTTGTGGTTTTTGTCTCAGCACGAAAGTTCTAAAGTGTGGGCACAGGATCCAAAGGAGCAACAAAATTATCCTAAAGGCGACAGTACTTGGCAAAGAGCTGTCGGTGATTATCGCAAAGGAGATTTTGAAAGCGCGTTTAAAGAACTTGGTCAAAATATTCATTTGGTTTCAGATGCTTTAGTACCGGCGCATACCCGTGATGATATTCACGCACCTAAACCTGATTCGTATGAAGAATATGTAAAAAATAATTGGGACGAAGTAAGTAAAGATATCCAGGTTAAACCTATTTATAAAAATAGTCTGAATGATATTTTTGATGAAGCGGCTAATTATTCTAATAGTAATT
>CAIOJG010000188.1 GCA_903858555.1 Candidatus Magasanikiibacteriota bacterium | reverse complement strand
AGTTTTGGGTTTCCGCAACGTCGCGCCTCTGGGTTTGATCTCAACCGTTTACAAGTGCTCATTGGCGTCCTCTCTCGCCGCGCCGGTTTACCACTAGAAAGTTATGATGTCTTTTTAAATGTCGTGGGCGGATTAAAAACCGATGAACCAGCTTCTGACCTCGCGGTCATAGTCGCTATCGCTTCAGCACTAAAAGATAAAACCGTGCCAGCGGGATTAGCCGCCTTTGGTGAAGTAGGCCTAAGCGGAGAAGTACGCAATGTAAATAATACCGAAAAAAGATTGATTGAAATAAAAAATCTCGGATTGCAAATCGCGGTCATTCCTCAATCTAAAAAAATTCCTAAAATTACCGGTTTAAAAATCGCGCCGATTAAAAATGTACTGGAGCTGGTAGAAAAGATAATTGGATAATAAAAAAAATAAAAACAGTAGAAAAATTTTCCACTGTTTTTTTAATTTTGATGTGGTCCGCTGCGGCACCACATCGTCGGACACTTTCATGCCGATGAATGTGATGCCACAAGCGGCTGTTCAGTTCACTGGAAGTTCAACTCGCCATGGCCAAAACGTCGACCGGCAACTCCGCGGCGACCATCGTCCGCAAAGGTTCAACGCTGTCGGGGCGGCTGAAGACCGGCAGGCGTTGCCCAGCCGTACGCGCGCGATGAAGCGCCTGCGGACAGACAAACACTGTCTCCTTCTTCGACAACTTGATCGGAATCAAAACGTTCGAGACTGCAGTTTTCTTCATCTAGATTCTCCCCCAGAACTTCCCAATCGCCACCTTGATGGCAAAGATTTTCGGCGCCCGCCGACTACCTTATAGACGATTGAGATACGAACGCCATTATAACACAAAACCAGCCAAAAGTCAATACCTCAGGCTGGTTTATTGGCTAACTTTAGCCATTTTTTATTATTCCAAATGCACGCTTTGTTCAAAGCTCTTCATTTTTTGTTTTAATAATGGATATTTTGCTAAATTCTCCGCACATTTAGCCGCCGACTCGCGCACCATTTTTATCAATTCCACATCATTTAATTTTGCCAAACGCAAACCTTCCAAACCACTCTGAGTCGTGCCATACACTTCGCCCGGACCTCTGGTTTCCAAATCTTTTTGAGCCAACATTAGACCACTATTATTTTTTTCAAAAAACTCCAAACGGTCTTTGGTGCTATGTGAAAAAGTATCACTAAAAACAAAACAATAAGATTGATGTTCGCTGCGCCCAACTCGTCCTCTAAACTGATGCAACTGCGCCAAGCCAAACCTATCCGCCCCCTCAATCATCATCACACTGGCATTGGGAATATCTATCCCCACTTCCACTACGGAAGTCGCCACTAAAATATCCGTCTCTTTATTTTTAAATTTATTCATCGCTTCCTCTTTTTCTTTACTTTTGAGACGACCATGCAAAAAACCAACTTTTAAATCCGGAAAAATTTCTTTTGATAATTTTTCATATTCTTTTAAAACCGACTTTTTCTCATCACTCTCATTTTCAATCAACGGACAAACCACGAACGCTTGTCGGCCTTGTTTAATTTGTTTACGAATAAAATCATACGCCTTGGAGCGATTGTGCGCCTCTACCAGACGTGTCATGATCACTTTACGACCAACCGGCATCTCATCAATTACTGACAAGTCCAGATCACCATACAATGTCAAAGCGAGCGATCTAGGTATCGGGGTCGCGGTCAAACTTAAAAAGTGCACGCCTTTCCCCTTTTGTTTTATTTCTTGGCGCTGCTCTACCCCAAAGCGATGCTGCTCATCCACAATCGCCAACCCTAGTTTTTTAAATTCAATTTTATCACTAAGCAAAGCATGCGTCCCAATCGCCACCGCAATTTTACCGCTACTGATATTTTCAATAATTTCTTTTTTAAATTTTTTACTCTCAACATTTTGCTCATCAATATTTTTTACAAATTGACTACGTGTATATAAACAAACCGGAATTTCAAAATTTTTAAATAAACGACTAATACTATCAAAATGTTGTTTAGCTAAAATTTCCGTTGGCGCTAAAAGTACTGCCTGATAACCATTTAAATAAGCACTATACAAAGCCATCGCTGCCACCACAGTTTTTCCCGATCCCACATCTCCTGATAATAAACGATTCATCGGAAAATTACGATTTAAATCTTTCAAAATTTCCCAGGCTGATACTCGCTGAGATTTTGTTAATTCAAAAGACAGTCCGGATACAAAATCTTTAATTTCTTTCTCTTTAAATTCTAAAACGGGTGCCGGTTGCACTGAGCGTCCACGTCGCGCAATCTCCGCTTTCAGTTGAATCAAAAATAACTCATCAAATTTTAAACGCTTTTGCGCGTTGGCCAAATCCACTTGATCCAGCGGAAAATGAATGCCACGCAACGCATCGTGCAAAGGCAATAAATCATGCTCTTCCAAAATTTCATTTGGTAAATAATCCGGCACATCTTTCACTGCCTTCAAAGCCTGACTGACCAAAAAGTGTAAATATTTTTGCGACAACCCCGCCGTCAAATAATAAATCGGCACCATTTTAGCTTGCGCATCTTCACTAGACAAACTCGCACGACTATAGCTCGGATTCACCAACTGTGGTCCCAACATATCCGCTTTAACCACACTAGAAAAAACCAACTCATCCCCAACTTTTATATTCTTTATCACATAAGGCTGATTGAACCACACAATCCGCAAACTCCCACTCTCGTCACTCACCAGCGCTTCCGTCATCACCTTACGCGACCTAAAACTGCGACGATTCGCAATCAACTCCACCTTCGCCTTCACCGACACCGCCGCTCCCTCTTTCAATTCTTTTATTTGCACTGCCCCTTGATAATCCTCATATCGATGCGGAAAATAAAATAACAGGTCTTCAATAATATGAATACCAATCTTGTTCAATTTTTTCGCCACCGCCGCCCCCACTTTATCGAGCGCTGTTATTTTGGAACTCAGATTCATATTTCTTTAGATTTTCGGAAAAATATATTTACTGTATCGGATGGATATAAAACTGTAGAGGGAGGTGAAATATACCCAAAATAAACATTAAAAATACGAGCCAATAATTTGTGAGCCGGCGAAGCGTCGCTGGCTCTGCTGTCCGAGCCCACAGGCGAGTTACAGAGCCAGAGCTTCGACGGGTTGCAAATTATGCGAGTATTTTTACAGTTTATTTTGGGTATATTTCACCTCCCGACACCAGTAGATTATACCCCAAATCCAAAAATAAAAAAACCCGCTCAAAGAACGGGTTTTTAAATGATTTAAATTAAATTCTGTCATATTCATGCATCGTAACCTGCGCTTCAATCTGCTTAGCAGACTCGATAGCCACAGCCACCACGATGAGCAAACTAGTACCACCAATTTTTAAAGCAGTTGTACCAGAAGCACCTTGCACCAACAGCGGCAACACCGCAATCAAGCCCAAGAACAAAGCGCCAATCAAATTGATACGATTCACAATCATACCCAAATACTTTTCCGTCTCTTTGCCTGGACGAATACCAGGGATAAAACCACCTTGTCTTTGCAGATTTTCAGCGATTTTTTGAGGATGGAAAATAACAGCGGTATAGAAATAAGTAAAGAAGAATACCAATGTAAAGTAAGCAATGCCGTAGAACCATTTACCTTGAAATAAAGTAATTGTACCGGTAGCTAAACTAGCCAACCAAGCACTACGGGCATGTACAAAAAACTGCGCAACCATTGGTGGAAACAATACCAATGAAACCGCAAAGATAATTGGGATCACACCGGACATGTTCACACGAATCGGCAAGTGCGAAGATGCGCCACCACCAAATGAATTATTGCCACGCATTTGCTTGGCATAATTTACTGGGATATTGCGTTGACCTTCATTGATAAATACTACACCCACTACCGTCACAATCGCGACGATACCAAATCCAATAAAAGTATAAAGATCGGCGGAAGTATAGTTTACCATGGCGGTGCGTAAAGTAGTTGGTAGAGATGCCACGATACCGGCAAAGATCAAAAGTGACATGCCGTTACCAACTTTCTTTTCAGAAATCAATTCACCCAACCACACCAAGAACATTGTACCGGCAGTGATAGTCGCCATAATGGTAATCAAACGAAAAGTCGTCAGATCGGCCAAAATTGGTTTAGGAGAATTATTGAGCAAACGGATCATCGCAAAAGATTGCAAGAAAGCCAAAGGCACAGTCAAATAACGAGTGTACATATTGAGTTTCTGCTGACCGCTTTCACCTTCTTTGGTCAATTCTTCCAAAGACGGTACGATCATCGCAAGCAACTGAAAGATAATAGAAGCAGTAATATATGGTGACACACCCAACATGATAACTGAAAAGCTGGACATGGTACCACCGGAAAAGACATTGAGCAAACCCAAAATCTGATTGCCAGCCAAGTAGTCGCGCAAATTGGCAACGTTTACACCTGGAACTGGAATATGCGAAGCGAGGCGAAAAATTACGAGCATCGCGAGAACAAACAAAAGGTTGTTACGGACTTCTTTAATTTTCCAAACCTGTTCAATTTTTTCCCACATAGAATGAAGGTTATAATTAAGAGGTTATTTTACCTCTCCCCCAACTTTTTCAATAGCGGCTTTAGAAGTGGCGGTAGTCTTTAGACCTTCAACCGTCAATTTTTTTGTAAGTTCACCACTGCTCAATACTTTAGCAGTCTTGGCATCCTTGGAGATAAGTTTTTTTTCAAATAATGTTTTCAAGTTTACAACTTCACCGGCAGAAAAATTCTTTTCCAAATCAGAAAGATAAACTTCATCTGGGCGTTTTGCAATACTCTTGAAACCGCGCAATTTAGGAGCGGATTGTAGCAAGCGTTTGAAACCTTTCAATTTCAAACCACGACTACCACCACTACGTGCGGTCTGACCCTTACCACCGTGACCAGAATAGTTTCCGTGACCGGAAGCATTTCCACGACCACGTTTTTTGGCGGTATGACGACTGCCTTTAGAGGCTTTTAATGTATGAATGGCTAACTTAGACATAATTATTCTTTGTTAGTTAGATTAGTCTTTACAGTTGCGTCGACAGTGCGTTTAGCACGAGGAGCACGTAAACTTTGCAAAGCTTCAAAAGTTGCTTTTACAATAGTTACTTTGTTTTTAGTTTTACCAAGAATCTTGGAAGATACATTTGGTACACCGGCTAATTCTAATACAACACGAACCGCACCACCAGCGATAATACCAGAACCTTTTGGAGCTGGTTTCAACATGACGCGGGAAGCTTTGAATTTACTATTAACCATGTGGGTAATAGTTTCGTTTTGCATTGGAACTTTGATCAAATTCTTTTTAGCTTTGCGAGTAGATTTATCTACGGCCAACTGTACATCCTTACCTTTGTCCAAACCAAATCCGACGCGACCCTTGCGATCACCCACTACTACCAAAGCACGGAAGCTCATATGCTTTCCACCTTCAGTAACACGAGTAACACGAGCCAAATCTAAAATGTTGGAATCAAATTCGGATTTTTCTTGGAATCTTCCAGGTTTTTTGAAACTTTTATTCATAAATTTAAATCAATTTAATTATAAATTAAAATTCCAAACCACCGGCGCGAGCTCCAGTAGCCAACGCTTCGACACGACCATGGTATCGGTAACCACCGCGATCAAAGACCACTTTGGCGATACCGGCTGCCTTAGCTTTTTCAGCTAAAGACTTACCTACCAAATATGCTGTTGCACATTTGCCGGTATAGTTTTCAACTTTTTCTTTGCCGACGTCTTTACCACTAGCTTGACACAAAGTTTTTCCAACCGAGTCGTCAATCAACTGAGCAGTGATTGTACGAAGACTGCGAAAAACGGACAAGCGTGGACTAGTTTTAGTACCACTAATACGAGCGCGCACACGAGCGTGACGAATTTGGCGGCGACTATTTTTATTTTCAGAAAATCTGCGCATATTTTTTATTTAGTCTAAAAATTAAGCGGCGCCCTTGGCGGCAGTTTTACCAGCCTTGCGCTTGACCACTTCATCAAGATATTTAATACCCTTACCTTTATAAGGTTCAACTTTTTTTGTAGAACGAATCTGAGCGGCCATTTCACCAACCATCTGCTTATCAATACCACTAACGGTGATAACATTTTTCTCCACTTCAAACTTAATATCTTTAGGAGCTTTGATAAGTACTGGGTGAGAAAAACCAACTTCCAAATTTAGATCACTACCTTTGAGAGTAGCTTTGTAACCTACACCATTGATTTCCAATTTCTTGTTGAAACCGGTAGTCACACCTTCCAACATATTTTCTAAAATACTAGAAAATGTGCCCCACAAAGCATTGTCTTTGGTATTTTCTGGGTTTACAACTTTCACACTCACTTCACCATTTTCATTTACGATAGTGACACGTGGATTTAGTTTTAAACTCAAAGAACCTTTTGGTCCTTTAACGGTAAATTCACCGTCTTTGATATCCAAGGTAACGCCCTGAGGAATTGTTCTTACTTTTTTTCCAATACGAGACATATAATTTATTTTAGATAGTCTGTTTTAAGATACTTCGCAGATCAATTCTCCACCAACTTTAGCGGCCCGAGCCTCTTTGTTGGTCATCAAACCTTTGGAAGTCGAAAGAATGGAGATACCAAAACCGTTTAAAACTTTGGCAATATCGTCATATTGAACATAGTAACGAGAACCAGGTTTACTAACACGTTTGATGGTTTCTAAAACTGGCTGGCGACCGTTATATTTCAAAGTCACTAAAATTTGTGGCTTCGCGTCAGCGGATTTTTCCGCTTTAACCAAATATCCTTCACGTACCAAAATTTCGGTAAGATTCATTTTCAATTTGGAATATGGATATGACGCTTCGTGTTTGCGTACCCGATAAGCATTGCGAATGCGGGTAAGCATGTCAGCGATAGGATCAGTCATCATAGATACAATTTAATAAAAAGTTATAAAATAATTTGAGTTTACCAACTGGATTTTCTCACACCAGGAATCTTGCCAGCATTTGCCAGTTCGCGGAAACAAATACGACACAAACCGAAAGCGCGGATAAAACCGTGTTTGCGTCCGCATTTCCAGCAACGACGAACGATGCGTGAGGAAAATTTAGGCTTTTTGAGTGACTTGGAAATTTGTGCTTGAGTAGCCATAATTATTTAATAAAAGGAAAACCTAGGTGAGTTAAAAGGGCTAAACCGGCTTCACGATTTTTAGCAGTAGTATTGATAACTACTTCCATACCGTGAATCTTATCGACTTCACCAGTTTTTACTTCTGGAAAAGCAGTGTTTTCTTTCAAACCCAAAGTATAATTGCCCTGGCGATCAAAA
Organism: Candidatus Magasanikiibacteriota bacterium; assembly: GCA_903858555.1. GTDB lineage: Bacteria > Patescibacteriota > Patescibacteriia > Magasanikbacterales > GWA2-37-8 > CAIOJG01. The sequence continues at coordinate 7,301 of CAIOJG010000188.1, read as the reverse complement.
GCTTTGTTGGAAATACCACGGAAATCGCGGATACGTGGGAAACTGACGTTTACCAATTTTTCCAAAAACTGATACATGCGTGCGCCGTGCAAAGTTACTACCACACCAATTTCTTGTCCTTCACGAACTTTGAAGTTGGAAATAGCTTTTTTAGCTTTGGTGCGGACTGGTTTCTGACCGGTAATTTTCAAAAGGGTTTTTTCAACGTTATCAATATATCCAGATTCTTTCAAAAAGCGTCCTACACCGACATTGATAACAACTTTAGAAATCTTTGGTACCTGCATCACACTTTTTAAGTTGAGCTCTTTTTTCAAAGCTGGTACAACTTCTTTCTTGTATTGTTCGTATAAATTATTTTTCATAATATTAGTCTACAAACTCTTTACATTTAACGCAAACACGTTTTTTATCTTTGCCGTCTAGTTTGTAACCAAGACGAGTAGGTCGGTTACACTTCGGGCAAATAAACGCAACATTTTCTACACGTAATGGTGCGGAAAGTTCAATGATCTGACCTTTCTCACCGGCTTTTCTGGTGCGTAGATTTTTTTTCATTATGTTCAAGCCCTCAACCACAACTTTTCCGGCAGTTGTAAACACTTGGATTACTTTGCCTTCTTTGTTGCGATCCTTGCCCTTGATAACTTTTACTTTGTCGTTGGATTTAATCTTCATATTCATTTAGTATTTTAAAGCACCTCGGGCGCTAAAGAAATAATTTTTTGGAAACCTTTAGTACGTAATTCGCGAGCTACCGGTCCAAAGATACGAGTACCTTTTGGTTCTTTGCTCTTGCGATCTACGATCACTGCAGCGTTTTCATCAAAACGGATGTAAGTGCCATCAGCGCGACGAACTTCTTTGCGCTGGCGAACAATTACTGCGTGCACTACTTCACTTTTCTTGACAGTGCCGTGTGGAGCCGCTTCTTTAACTACACAAGTAACAATGTCTCCTGTTTGGCCGTAGCGTTTTTTATAACCGCCCAAAACACGAATACATTGTAATAGTTTGGCGCCGGTATTATCGGCCACCTTTATCATTGAACGATGTTGCATCATAGGAAAAACGATTAACCGTTAACTTTTAAAACTTCAACCAAGCGCCAGCGTTTAGTAGCGGAAAGTGGACGACATTCTACAAAACGGACAGTGTCTCCTACTTTGGCTACTTGTTTTTCGTCGTGCACATGATATTTGCGACTAACGGTAAAACTCTTTGGATATTTATCGTGCTTCTTGATGTTGTTTACTTGCACAGTGATGGTTTTTTGCATCGCCGCGCTTTTAACTACACCAATAAATTCACGAAAAACTTTTTTGGCTTTAGTTGTTTCTACTTTAGGAGTTTTTACTGCCTTAGTAGTTTTTGTAGCTGTTTTCTTTGGCATAAAAATACATTAAACCTTTTCAATAAACTTTGTTCTGACACCAAGTTTGTCTGCGGCCAAATCCATCGCAATCTTAGCAGATTCACGGGTGATACCACCCATTTCAAACATGACAGTTCCTGGCTTGATAACAGCTACATAATGATCTGGAGAACCTTTTCCTCCACCCATTGGCACTTCATTACCTTTTTTAGTAACTGGACGATCTGGGAAAATGCGAATCCAGATTTTACCACCGCGTTTTACATAACGAGTCAAAACACGACGAGCGGATTCAATCTGACGACTGGACATCCAACCACCAGTAGTACTCTTGAGACCGAATTCACCAAAAGCGATGAAGTTGGTACGAGTAGCTACACCACGGAAACGTCCGCGGCCTTTTTGCCATTTTCTGTGTTTAACTTTTTTTGGTAACAACATAAAATTTGAAAAGCTTATTTAGTTTTTTCCTGTCTGCCAGCAATTGGGGCAGGGGCGGCTTTAGCTTCTTCTTTTTTGGCAAATTTATCTCGACGGCCAAAAGCTTCACCTTTATAAATCCAGACCTTGATACCAATTTTTCCGTAAATAGTTTGCGCTTCAACATTGGCGTAATCCACATCACTGCGCAAAGTAATCAAAGACATTTTTCCGGAACCCATAGTTTCTTTACGAGCAATTTCAGCACCGTTTAGACGACCAGAGATAATCAATTTCACACCTTGACCGCCAGCATTCATTACTTTTTCCATCGCTTGTTTCATTACACGACGGAAAGGCATACGGCGTTCAATCTCGGAAGCCATACCTTGAGCCACAATCTGTGAAGACAAAGCTGGGTTTGCAACCGCGACGATGTTCAATTTTACTTTTGTCTTGAACTGTAAAATCTTTTTTTCAATTTCTTTGCGGATCAATTCAAGTCCCTGACCACTGCGGCCAATCACTACACCTGGTTTAGCGGCCAAGATAGTAACAGTCAATTCTTTTGGATTGCGTTCGATAGAAACAGCGTCAATTCCAGCTTCCTTTAATTTGGTAGCCAAAAGTGCGCGAATTTTTATTTCTTGCTCCAAGAATGTAGGATACAATTCTTTTTTAGCAAACCATCTAGAATCCCAAGCGTAGATAAAAGGTGTGCGATGAATTTTCGGGTGTACTTTGTGTCCCATAGAATAAATTATTTAGTAGTTTTCTTTTTAGCAACTGGTACGAATTCGAGCAATTCCATTGTGATGTGTGCAGTTCTTTCGCGGATTGGAGTAGCACGACCATGAGCTTTTGGCATCCAACGTTTCAACATTGGACCACCATCAACCATAATAGTTTTTAACACCAAATTTTCCACTTCCAACTTATTGTTGTGTTTGGCATTGGCGATTGCGGAATTGAGCAATTTAACCAAAGGACGAGCAGCGGCTTTTCTGGACAAAGATAAAATCTCCAAAGCCTTGACTACTCTTTTGCCACGGATCAAATCTGCGACCAAGCGCACTTTGCGTGGACTCATTCTTAAGAAACTTAATTTTGCTGTGACTGCCATATTTTTTAAAAACTTTAATCTTTAAATTATTTCTTAGCGGCAGCTTTTGGCGCAGCCTTTGGTGCGGCGGAAGCAGCGGCAGCAGATTCCTGTTCTTTAGCCATCTTACCACCGTGACGAACAAATTTCTTGGTTGGAGAAAATTCTCCCAAACGGTGACCAACCATATTTTCGTCAACGTACACACTAAGGAAATCTTTGCCGTTGTGTACTTGGAAAGTAACACCAACCATCTCCGGAGTGATGACACAAGCGCGGGACCAAGTTTTGATAGGAGTTTTTTTACCACTATCTTTTACTTTAGCCACTTTGCTGGCAACACGTGGATCAACGTATAGACCTTTTTTTAAACTTCTTGTCATAAGGTTATTTGGTTAGTTTATTCTTACGTGGACTGACGATGAATTTGTTACTCCATTTCTTTGGACTGCGAGTGCGGACACCGCGAGCGGCTTTTCCGTAAACAGTGCGAGGACCACGTTTCTGACCAATCGGAGAGTGACCTTCACCACCACCGTGCGGGTGATCTACTGGGTTCATGTTCTTACCCTTCACACGTGGACGAATACCGCGTAAACGCATACGACCAGCTTTTCCGTAACGAACCAAACGATGGTCGGAATTTCCAACCACACCAATGTTGGCTGCACAAGATTTGCGGATCAAACGAGTCTCACCGGAAGGCAAGCGGATCTGAGCATATTCACCTTCAATACCGGTAAACTGAGCAGACAAACCAGCACCACGAACCAACTGTCCGCCTTTGCCAGGAGTCATTTCAATGTTGTAAACAAATAAACCAACTGGGATATCTACCAACTTCATGCGGTTTCCAACTTTAGCATCAATTGCTTTGTCAGAAGACATCACGGTATCGCCAACATTCAAATCATCTGGGCAGATAACGTAAGCACGAGTCTTGTCGGTATATTCAACCAAAGCCAAACGAGGACCGCGGTTTGGATCGTATTCGATAGCAATAACAGTTGCTGGCATATCAAACTTAGTTTGTTTGAAATCCACCATACGGTAATAACGCTTTACCCCACCACCTTGGTGACGTACAGTGATTTTACCTTGGTTGTTGCGACCAGCATTTTTCTTTAAAATTGTAATCAACGACTTCTCCGGTTCGAATTTGGTAACACCAGCAAAGGCGTCAACACTACTTTTGCGACGGCCGGGAGTGGTTGGTTTGTAGATTTTAATCGGCATAATTTATAGAATATTTTTCAAAATTAGACGCCTTCGTGAATAACGATAGTCTTGCCTTTTGGCAAAGTAACAATCGCTTTCTTGTAATCACTACGTTTTCCTTGACTGCGTCCGTAGCGCACTGCTTTACCCTGAACATTTACTACATTTACTTTCACTGGTTTTACACCATATTCATCAAACACTGCTTTAGCAACAACCGCTTTGTTGGCAGAATTTTTGATAATGAAAGAATATTTGTTACTACTTTGACCAATAGCGGATTTTTCAGTTACCAAAGCTTTGAGTAATATCGCGTTGATAAACTTTTTGCCTTTAGCAGCTGGTTTTACTTCAGCAGTTTCAACATTTTCAGAAACTACTTCAGAAACTACAGTTTTAGTAGATTTTTTGGCGGCTGTTTTAGCAGTTGTTTTTTTAGCCTTAGAAGCTGGAGCTTTCTTTTCTTCTGTTTTTTCTGCAGCTTTCACTGTAGTTTTTTTATCAGAAGTTTTTTCCAAACGTTCAGTCTCACTCTTCTTTGACCATCTATCAAGTAATCCCATATTTTAAAACTTTATAAAATAAATTATTTCCCAAAAACTTCTTCCAACTTTTTGATACCGTCTTTGGAAGTTAAGATTACACCTTTGGCCAAAAGATCCATTACGTTGGAATCTTGTGCGCGCAAAGTTTTTACAGTTTTCAAGTTCATGGTCATTCGCATTACTGCGTCATCTTTAGCGCCAGTCAATACCAAAAACTTTTTCATTTTGGTTGGCATGGTTTTCAAAGCAGCTGCAAATAATTTAGTTTTAGCATCGGCAAACTTGAAATCTTCAACTACCAATAGGTTGCCACTCATTGCTTTGTCGGACAAACACATACGGATAGCAGCTTGACGAGTTTTTTTGTTGATCTTAGTTTTATAGTTGCGGTCTGTTAAAGGACCAAAAGCTACACCACCGCCCTTCCAAATTGGAGAACGAATAGAGCCGTGACGAGCACGACCAGTGCCTTTTTGCTGCCAAGGTTTTTTACCACCACCACTTACTTCACCGCGGTTTTTGGTATCAGCCCAAGGTTCGCGTTGGTTGTTTGTCTGCTGAACAAATACTTGGTGAACCATTTCCGGTTTAGCTTTGACACCAAACACAGTATCGTTCAATTCCATTTCACCAGTTTCTTTTCCAGCCAAATTGTAAACTTTAATTTTCATATAAAAATATTTTAAGCGTTTGTCGCAACTTCTTCCACCACATTCTCAGCGACGACTTCCGCTGGAGCCACTTCCGGTACCATTTCCGGTTCTACTTCTGGCAAAATTTCTGGAATTTTTACTTCTTCTTTAACATCATGTTTTGAAATTTTCAATTCACCTTCACCAAAGATGGTCAAATAACCATTGCGTCCACCTGGAACCGCACCTTTGATATAGATTTCATTTGTCTCTGGGTGAATTTCCACTACTTCAAGATTGTGAATTGTAACGCGATCACCACCCATACGACCAGCCATACGCATACCTTTGAAAACACGCTGTACACCACCGGCACCAATGGAACCAGGGGCACGCAAGTTGTCTTTATGACCGTGAGATGCTGGACCACCGCGGAAATGATGACGTTTAACTACACCGGCAAAACCTTTACCTTTGGAAGTACCAATCACTGCGATTGTGTCGCCAACGCTAAAAGTATCCAAAGTTACTTGGTCACCGCGGGTAATCCCGTCTGTTTTTTCTACTTTAAATTCTCTCAAAATCGCCACTGGAGTCAAACCTTTCAGATGACCCGCTTCTGGCTGATTTAAACGAAATTCTTTTTTATCGCCAAAACCAAGCTGAATAGCTTGTTCTTTTCCTTTTACTAACACGACAGGACATGGACCAGCTACTACACGAGTTACCGGTACTACCTCACCTGATGGCAAGAACACCTGTGTCATTCCGATTTTCTTTCCTAAAATGAATTTCATATGTGTTTTGGTCATTGCTTCCCTATGGATTGGGAAGATAACTTAAATTAATAATTTATTTAACAAAAAACTAGAAGCGATAACACTGTATAATACGGCAGTGCTCTTGCTTCTAGCCTTCTTTGTCTAATCTGGCTTTCACCAAATAAGACTTTGTCTATCGCAAAAATTCGCAATAAACTGTTTTAAGAATGGCTCTAGTTTTTTATTTTCAAAATCGTTTCTCCTGAAACCTGTCTGAAAGCTGTGTAAATGTTTTTTGTTTTTCCCCCAATAAAAATGGGGACAAATCTTATTTACTTGGCCTGATAGGTTTTATGGTGCTAATTGTAGCACAAAAATACTTGTTTGTCAATACTTTTGACAACTACATTTTGATTTCCACGTCGACACCAGCTGGCAAGTTCAAACTCATCAAAGCGTCTACACATTTTGGAGTGGCATTCATAATGTCAATCAAACGTTTGTGTACGCGCATTTCAAACTGTTCACGAGCGTCTTTGTGGACGAAAGTAGAACGGTTGACAGTGAATTTGGTCTTTTCAGTAGGCAAAGGTACTGGGCCAACAACTTTTGCATCGTTTCTCATAGCAGTATCGATGATAGTCTTGGTAGCCTGGTCAATCACGCGATTGTCGTAAGCGCGGATTTTAATACGGATGCGAGTGCCTTCTTCTTTTTTAATTGGATTTGCAGTTGTCATGTTATTTAAAATATGATTAAAGAGCTAATAAAAGAACGACTACAAAGGGAGGCGCGATTAAACGCCTCCCCCAGTAATTTATTTGATAATTTTTACTACTACACCAGAGCCTACGGTACGACCACCTTCGCGAATAGCGAAGTTCATCTTTTCTTCCATAGCTACTGGGTTGATCAATTTTACTTTGATGTTTACAGTATCGCCTGGCATAACCATTTCTACACCTGCTGGCAATTCGTATACATCACCAGTAACGTCAGTTGTGCGGATATAGAACTGTGGTTTATAACCTTTGAAGAATGGTTTATGACGACCACCTTCTTCTTTACTCAAAACGTAAACTTCAGCTTCGAATTCAGTGTGAGGAGTGATTGAACCTGGTTTGGCCAAGACCATACCGCGTTCTACTTCTTCTTTCTTGGTGCCACGCAACAAGATACCAGCGTTGTCACCGGCCTGACCTTCTTTCAAAGATTTGTTAAACATTTCAATACCGGTAACAGTAGTTT
>CAIOJG010000187.1 GCA_903858555.1 Candidatus Magasanikiibacteriota bacterium | reverse complement strand
GTATCCAATGTAAACATCACGCCCGCGGCTCCAGAATCCGATCGGACCATTTCTTGCACACCAACAGATAGCGCCACGGTAAGATGATCAAAACCTTTGGCTTCACGATATGAAATTGCTCGATTAGTAAATAATGAAGCAAAACATTTTTTTACCGCCAACAATAATTCTTTTTCACCTTTGACATTCAAATAACTTTCTTGCTGACCCGCAAAACTGGCATCCGGTAAGTCTTCGGCCGTCGCCGATGATCGCACCGCGACATCAAGATTGATTTTTTTAGATTCTTTGCTTAGTTGTTTATAAGCTTTTTTTATATCCTCAACAATATCTTTGGAAAAATCCGCGTCCAAAATTAATTTACGCACCTTTGCACCCGCGATTGACAAAGCATGCACATTTTTTACGTCCAAATCTTTTAAAATTTCTTTAATTTTTTTATCCAGCTTATTTTCTTTTAAAAATTTCCAATAGGCTTCAGCTGTCAACGCAAAACCATTCGGGACCGGTAAGCCCTTGGTGGTTAATTTGGAATACATTTCTCCCAGAGAAGCGTTTTTACCACCCACACTAGGAATGTCTTTGATAGTGAGATCTTTAAACCAGCGAATATACATAGCACCCTCATTATATCACATTTTTATCAAATCTAAAAATTCTTTTTCATCCAAAATTTTAACTCCCAATTTTTTAGCTTTATCATATTTACTTCCCGGCTCCGCACCAACCACTACATAAGAGGTTTTTTTACTCACACTCTCGGACATTTCCCCACCTAAATCCTTTATTTTTTGTTTGGCCTCGTCGCGCGACATCGCTTCAAGGCTTCCGGTCAATACAAAAGTAGAACCTTTTAATTTTCCACCACTCTTTTTTTCAACCGGTTTAATAATTACACCGTTTTTTAATAATTTATCAACAAACTCGCGATTTTTTTTATTTTTAAAATATTCCACGATTGACTGCGCCGTGCGTTCACCGATACCATTCATATTTAATAAATCCTCGATAGTAGCTGCTTGTAATTTTTCTAAGGTACCAAAAATCTGAGCCAAATCATCGGCGGTTTCTTCACCCACGTGCATAATTCCCAAAGCATTAATAAACTTAGCCAAAGTAATATGTTTTGCTTTCCCTACCGCTTCCACCAAATTTTGCGCACTTTTTTGCGCAAACCTTTCGAGCGGCTCGAGGTCGCCCACTGTCAAAGTAAATAAATCGGCCGCGTCTTTTAGTAAACCTTCATCCACCAGCTGTTCAACAATTTTTTCACCGCAATGATCAATATCAAAACCTTTTTTACTGACAAAATGGATAATATTTTCCAATTCTTTGGCGTAACAATTTTTATTAAAACAATATAAAGCGACCGAATTACCTTGAACAGTTTTGCTCAATTTACTGATTGATTGCACCCCCACTTCGCTGCCACAAACCGGACACTTAGTTGGACGCTTCACGTTTTTCTCATCACCCGTACGCATTTTTTCCAACACGCGCACCACTTTAGGAATAATATCACCGGCTTTTTCTACCACCACGGTGTCGCCAATCTTTACTCCCAAGCGATCTATTTCATCAAAATTATGTAGCGTCGCGTGAGTAACAGTCGAACCGGCCAAATTTACCGGCTCCATCAAAGCAACCGGTGTTAACGCTCCGGTACGGCCAACTTGCACATAAATATCTTTTATTTTAGTTGTTCCTTGTTCTGCCGGAAATTTATAAGCAATCGCCCAACGTGGTGATTTGCCGGTATAGCCAAGCGCGGTTTGATATTTTTTTTGATTTACTTTTATCACCACCCCATCTATCCAGAAGGGCTGACTATTTTTTTTCTTTTGCCAGTCATTATGAAATTCAAAAATTTCTGATAAATTTTTACAAACTTTCCAATGTGAATCAGTCGCAAAGCCTAGTTCTTTTAAGCGCAACAATTCACCGGACTGAGTATCCGGCGCCTCACCGGCGGAAATATCATAAGTCGTCAGAGCCAATTTACGAGCCGCCACTACCGAAGAATCAAGCTGACGAATCGTGCCGGCCGCGGCATTGCGTGGATTGGCAAAAAGCAATTCGCCATCTTTGGCACGTTGTTTATTGATAGTTTCCAGCATTTTTCTATCCAACCAGACTTCGCCTTCGGCCACCAAATTTACTTTTTCTTTTAATTTTAACGGCACCGACCAAATCGTCCGAATATTTTGCGTGACATTTTCTCCAACTTTTCCATCACCACGAGTCGCAGCTGTTTTAAGCTCGCCGTTTTCATAGGTCAAAACCATATGCAAACCATCGATTTTCAACTCACAAACATAATCCAAATCATCCGGACGTTTACCAATTTCTTTTTCCAAAAATTTCAAATTGCGTTCTTGCCAATCTTCCATATCTTCATCAGAAAAAGCATCGTCAAAACTCCACTGCGTCACCGCGTGAATTATTTTTTCAAATTTATCCAGTGGCGCTCCAGCCACTCTTTGCGTGGGAGAATCTTTCGTGATTAGCTCTGGGTGCTCACGTTCAATTTTGCGTAGCTCGTCCATCAACCCTTCATACATTGCGTCAGTAACTTGCGGATCATTGAGCACGTGATAGCGATACCTCAGATCATCGATTTGCGCGCGCAATTTTTCTATGTGTTTATCGAGCTCAGACATAGAATTTTATTTCAATAAACCAACGTACCAATTTATAACCGCTGGGCCGTAATACAAAGAAAAAAATGTGCCCATGGCTAAAAAGGTGCCGAATGGAACCGCTGTTTCACCGTTGGCTTTTTTTCTAAGCAATAAAAATATGGCCACAACAGCTCCCAAAACATAAGCAAAAAATAAAGCTAAGATAGCACTCTGCCAACCCAGCCAGGCTCCAATCATCACTCCCATACGGACATCGCCACCGCCAATCCATCTGCCTTTGGACACAAAATATTGTAAATAAAAAAATCCACTCGCAATAATCATACCCAATATCAAACTAGACGGATTCATATCAAGCAGCGCGACATTTATACCAAAACCAACAACACTGGCTACCCAGATGACTCCGGTCAAAATAATTTGATAACGAAAATCATAAACAAAAATAATTATCAGCCAGACCAAAAACAAACAATCTCTAAACAGCTGCCAAGGGTTAAAGACAGTCGCGTGAATATTTTTATAAAAAACAAATACCAAAAAAGCGCCGGTAAAAAATTCTACCAACGGATACTGCCAGGAAATCGCTCGGTGGCACTGACTACAATGACAGCGTAAAAAAATCCAACTAAAAAGTGGAATATTTTCATACCAATAAAGTTGGTGGCCACAAGATGGACAGATACTGCGATTTTTAGCCAAAATACGCATGTTGGCGTAGGTACGCCAAATCCAGGAATTTAAAAAACTGCCGATACAAAGACCGAAAATAAAAATAAGAACGTAAAAAACGTTTCCCAATATATTTACTTTTAACAAAAAATCATCCATATCTTTAATATTATAGCACGATTTTTAAAAAAACAAAACCCTCTCTTTTTACAGAGAGGGTTAAATTTTGATTATGGTTGACTCATGCCAGATGGGCGTAGAGTAATCGAACCTGCTGTGAAACCGTTAATTGCACCTTCCAATGTAGCATTGAGAGTGTAAGTACTAGAAGCTGCGTTGTAAGTGTAAGTGTAGTTACCGGATTTTGGATCAGTTGGTATGGCCGCCATGTAAGGCGATGTACAACCAGTTGGGCCGAAACCTGCGGCAATGTTGTTTAAACAAGCGTATGGAGTTGTACCGATCGCAGTCGCCACACCTGTACCAGCACCGGCTGGGTAAGCGTTTTGATCTGTGTAGTAAAGTTCCAAAGCAGTTTGCATTTGTTTCAAGTCAGCTAAACGTTTGGAGTCGCGTGCTTTCACACGAGCGGATCCCAAAGCGACTACAGCTAAGGTGGACAATAAACCGATGATGGATACTACGATGAGCAATTCAATCAAAGTAAAACCTTTCTTATTCATAAATTCACCCCCTTCAAAATCAAAGATATCATAACTAATTCATTAGTAAATATATTATATCACAAAAAAATTAAATATGTAATGCTTTTTTTATTTTATCCACAACTTCGGATGGTTTGAAATGTGCTTTGATTAAATAATCAACCGCACCCATTTGCAAACCTTTTTCCACGTCATCTTTCTGTCCTAAATTTGTCAATAAAATTACGGGGATATCTTTGGTGGTTTCGTCTGCTTTGAGTTGGGTCAATACGGCGAAGCCGTCTAATTTTGGCAACAAAATATCGAGCATAATAATACTCGGTTTTTTTGCCTTTGCTTCAACTAAAGCTTTTTCACCATTATCAGCAGTGGTGACTTTGTAACCTTCCATTTCAAACTTTTTCTGATAAATACTGGATAGAAACACATCGTCTTCCACCAGCAACACGTGTACTCCTTGCACTTGTTCAGCCATATATTTTATAAATAAATTACTATAGATTTAGTATATCACACCAAATTTCGCAGCGCTAGTCCTAAAGCCACGGACATTCGTGGACCAATTTTATTTAAGGCCGGTTTCAAGCTTTCCTGATAGACTACCCTACCCCACGGATCGCCGATATAAGATTTAAGATTAAATTTCTCAGTAATATAATCGGCTAAAAACGGCATCATACTGCCACCACCGGTTAAAACTACTTTTTCCGGATGCTTGCCTTCGTTGCCGGTTTGTTTTAAATAAAGATCAAAACTGTATTCTATTTCTTTCATGATTGGATCAATCATTTGGAAAAAAATATTGGCAAAACTCTCTCTGTCCATTTTAGAATTTATTTTTTTATTTATCAAACTTCCAAAGTAGTCGTGTTTTAATTGTTCTACCGAATTTTCTTTTACTCCTAAAATATTTACCAAAATTTTATTGAGACGCTCACCGCCGATTTCAATACTGTGATGAGTCACCGCAAAGCCTTGATCAATAATATAAAAATTGGTACGCTCGGCGCCAATATCTATGACCATTACCACGCTTTGATCACGGCCCACCAATGAACGCTCGAGAGCGACTGATTCTGGTTCCAATGATTCTAAATTTATATTCGCCAATTTGAAAACTTGAGTATAGAAAGTAATCAATTCTTTTGGTACGGCATTGACCAACACTCTTTGAGTTTTTAAAGTGGAAATATTTGGAATAACTTGATAGTCCAACACCATATCCTCGATTGGTCGTGGCAACAATTTTTTTACTTCGGCGCGTAATACTTTATCAAATTCTTCTTTTTTTAAGGGTGGCAAATTTATTACTGCGTGAAATACTACCGACACCGGCAGACTCACGACAGCTGTCTTGGAAACCATGCGGGCACTTTTACAAACCGCTTTGATGAGATCGGCGTATTTTTGTACTTGTTCAATTCCGGGAGCGAGATTGATTGGTTTTGGTTGGTCTTTAGCAAGTAGCGACTGCTCGATAGATTGTTTTTCGGCATTAAAAATACTATGGATATCCTGCATATCCGAAGTTAGACCATAGGTATATAGTACCGGTCGTTTTTTTTCTTCTTTTAATTCTACAATTTTGATACCACCAGCACCCAAATCTACACCGAGATAGGATTTAGGCTTTAAGAAAAACATAATTTCTAAATTTATATTCTAATTATAGCAAAAATATCGCT
>CAIOJG010000186.1 GCA_903858555.1 Candidatus Magasanikiibacteriota bacterium | reverse complement strand
TACCACCGGTAGTTGTTTCTGGGTTGCCAAAAACGATACCAATCTTCATACGAGTCTGGTTGATGAAGATTACAACAGTTTTGGATTTGGAAATGATAGCGGTTAATTTGCGCAAAGCCTGACTCATCAAACGAGCATGTAAACCCATGTGGGAGTCACCCATGTCGCCTTCGATCTCAGCTTTTGGTACCAAAGCAGCTACTGAGTCAATGACGATTACATCGACAGCGTTGGAGCGGACCAAAGTTTCCACGATATCCAAAGCTTGTTCACCGGTATCTGGTTGAGAAATTAAAAGTTCATCAATTTTTACACCAATTTTTTTAGCATAGTCTGGGTCAAGAGCGTGTTCTGCATCTACGAAAGCCGCGATGCCGCCCAATTTTTGTACTTCAGACACAATGTGTTGAGCCAAAGTGGTTTTACCGGAGGACTCAGGTCCATAGATTTCAATCACACGACCGCGTGGTACGCCGCCTACTCCTAAAGCGATATCCAAAGACAAACAGCCGGTAGGGACAGCGTCCACCTGCATGGTCTTGGCTTCACCAAAAGTCATAATGGCGCCTTCGCCAAATCTGGTTTTAATTTGTTCAATTGCACTTTGTGCAGCGGCCAGCTTCTGCTTGACCTCATCAGCGTGTTTTGCCATATGGTATTTATTAATTAAGTAATTAAGAGCTGTGAATAGACTAACACAACTCCCATCTACTTATTTTAAAGAAACTTTGGCGGTTTTAGTAATTACTACAACATGACGGACGATAGTAGTAGTTTTACCATGTTTTTTAATTGTCGACAAGGTGATAGTATTCACACCATCGGACAATAAAATCGTATCATTGAATTTGCCTTGGTCATTTACTTTTATTTCTTGCCCATTGGCCAATAATTGGCTTTCTTTTTCGGTTTCACCTTGCAGAGCCACCTCAGCTTGGTTGGAAACAGCTCCTTCGGACGGAGAATATAAAACTAATTTTGGCGGAGTTAGGATTCCGTACATTTGGAAACCTAGGTAACCAATAAAAAATAAAACAAAACAAACTAAAGCTAAATTTCTGAAAATAAGTGTCAGTGGATGTGATCGGTTTGAGTGGGAAAGCTGTGGGTGGGAAACGGACAAATTTTTAAAACCACCTTCGCAGCGAAATTTGTATAAGGAAAGTTTAAAATCTAAACCATACAATCGGCACAGTTCTTTGATATAGGCATGGCGGTGAGATTTGGATAAAGGCAAATCACAAAATCGACTATTTTCAATCGCTTCTAAATATTTTAAAGGGAGACGAGTGATATTACCGACGTATTCTAATGAAAGATTTTTATTTTCACGCGCGTCTTTAAATTCCTGCCCAAGATGTTTGGAAGTATTTATATTTTTATAGCAGAAAATCGACATAGCGTATTTATTTATTGGTTTTCTTCGTCTTTAGAAGGTGAGTTGAAAACAGTGCCGCCAGTATCAAGACTTGGAACTTCGTCAGGAATTTCCTCATCTTCTTTTGGCCTTTGGATGCCGCCCAGGCCACTCATTTTAGAGATGTGTTCAGTGAAAACTTCACGTGGTTTAGCGCCATCCGCAGGTCCTACTATACCAGCTTCCTCTAGTTCGTCAAGCAAGCGAGCGGCACGTGCATAACCGACACGTAGACGGCGTTGTAAGAGCGATGCAGAGGCTTTGCCGGACTCAATGACAGTTTGTTTAGCTTCATCAAACATGGAGTCCTGATCGTCGCTAGCACCGCCAAATAAGTTCACGGTACCACCACTATTTCCGTTGCCATTTTTGGAAACGATAGAGTCATCATAAGTTGGCGGTTCGTCACCACGGACAACATCGACAACGCGTTTCATTTCTTCTTCAGACACAAATGCACCTTGCACACGTTTTGGTTTTGCCAAGTCAGCGTTCAAAAATAACATATCACCACGCCCTAAAAGTTTTTCCGCACCAGAACAATCTAATATAGTGCGAGAGTCGACAAGTGAAGCTACAGAAAAAGCAATGCGGGCTGGGATGTTGGCTTTCATTAAACCGGTAATAACTTCCACACTTGGTCTTTGAGTCGCGACAATGAGATGAATACCAACCGCACGCGCCATTTGAGCGATACGGATAATACCAGCCTCTACTTCGCTAGCAGCGGTAGCCATTAAATCGGCGAGTTCATCAATCACGAAAACAATGTAAGGTAATTTTTCCTCCGCGGTTTTATTGTAAGAAATAATATCACGACAGCCGGCTTTGGCGAGGGTATCAAAACGACGTTCCATTTCACCAATTGTCCATTTGAGAGCGTTTACTGTTTTGGCGGAGTCGGTAATTACTGGAGTCAAAAGATGAGGAATGCCATTGTAAAGAGTAAGTTCCACCCGTTTTGGATCTACCATGATAAAGCGTAAAGTCTCTGGAGAATTTTGATAAAGCAAACTTAAAATAATAGTATTGATACAAACCGTTTTACCAGATCCAGTCGCACCCGCTACTAGCAAGTGCGGCATTTTTGGTAAATCAGCAAACCAAACTTTTCCAGCCACATCTTTACCAAGTGCGATCATTAAATTGTGTGGACGAGCGACAAACTCTGGACTTTCTAGTAGTTCTTTTAAAGTTACCATGGCTACTTTTAAATTTGGCACTTCAATACCCACCAATGATTGTCCAGGGATTGGTGCTTCAATACGAATCGGGTGAGCGGCCAAAGCTAAAGATAAATCGTTGGAAAGGGTAGTAATGCGAGTAAGTTTTACGCCTTTGGCCGGTTTCATCGAATATTGGGTGACACTTGGACCAACACGAACTTCCCCCATGTCTACCTCAATGCCAAAGTTTTTGAAAGTATCGCGAATGGTCTCGGCATTTCCTTTGATATCACCGGAAGATGGTTTAGATTTGGAAGTAAATAATAAAT
>CAIOJG010000185.1 GCA_903858555.1 Candidatus Magasanikiibacteriota bacterium | reverse complement strand
ATTTTATTGATTGCCTCATCTATTGTAAACCATTGAGCGCTTGGATTCTCTTTATCGTGTGGGATAATAGTCGTTTGATTGGTTTTAAATAGAAAAAAAGAAACTTTTTTAAATCTGACTTTGTTTTTCCAAGTTGATAAATCATAAAAATACCCCAAATCACGAACATATTCAAGATATTTTAGTGTCAATCCAGACTCTTCAAAAATTTCTCGCTTGGCTGCGGTTAAAGTATCTTCGCCGGCTTCTATCCCGCCTTTTGGAGGTGTCCACCAAGTTGGATCGGAAGAACTGTTTACTAAAATAATTCTGTTATCTGGACCTAAAATAATTCCACCAGCACTCTTAGGTTGTTTTAGCCCAATGGGTGTAAGTAGTGTAATTAAA
The DNA here is from genome assembly GCA_903858555.1 of Candidatus Magasanikiibacteriota bacterium. Taxonomy (GTDB): domain Bacteria; phylum Patescibacteriota; class Patescibacteriia; order Magasanikbacterales; family GWA2-37-8; genus CAIOJG01. The sequence goes on along the minus strand of CAIOJG010000185.1, from coordinate 1,597 downwards.
AGTAGTATGCCAAAGACATGAAATAGCGCCGGGCTGGTAATATTAATTATCAAATAGGCAATCAAAATGGCAGCAAAAATATTTTTATTATATTTGTTGTTATTGTTTAGAATTTTATAAAAGATACAGCTGATAAACGCTATCCATACCAACAAACCATATAATCCCATTTCTGTCCAAATCTCCAGGTAACCCCAATCAAAATTTGAAGTAGTAATTTTGTTTTTAAACACCGGGCTATAAACCGTGACTGTGTCGCCTAGACCTTCGCCCAAGATTGGATGAGTTTTTATTTTTTCTAAAATTTTGGGCAGTAATAATAGTCTGCTTAGTGAACTGTCTTCAATTTGTGGAGCGGTGATACTCTGTAAACGAATACCAAAAAACTCCCAACCCAAACTTTGTCCACGACTAGCCATCAAATGAATAGTAGTAAAAATGGTCATGAAAATTATAGCAGTGCCTAAGCTGGTGATTAGCCATTGTTTCCATTTTTTGACGCTGAATAAACAAATTATGCCAACCGCCAAAGCCAACATATAGATGCGAGTCAGATTGCTGGCTAGAATGCTTAAAAGCGCGGTTAAACACAAAATATTATACCAGTTTATTTTCCCTTTAATTATTTTGCCAATGAAATATAAAGCGAGTGGTACTAGTAGTAGATGTTCGTTTAAAACTAAGCGATAAAAATGTAAATCTAAATCTGTAATTTTTCCGAGCGCTACGTCGCGGTACCAGTGGTAATAACTATCCTGTAAAACAATCAGGTCAGATGATAAACCCGCTTGAGTGAGTAATATCATAACGGCGTTTCCAATTACCGCTGAAAAAATAGCGTTCTTCCCAAACATGCGGAAATCATCCGACAGCCACAATTCATAGAGCGGAAAATAATATAACAAAAATAGATAGGGGATAAAATCTGAAAAAACGGCAGAGCGGCTGTGCCCTAGGTATAAGCCTCGTAGACTGGCCAAACCGGCTGCTGCTAACAAAGCAAAAATTAAGTAATGTTCCAATTTTAATTCTCTAAAAAATTCTTTTTTCTCGCGGTAAATTTTTTGGATTAAAAATGTTACGGTTGAAGCCAAAAGCAGGCCGGTGCGTAAAGAAATAAAACCCAATTTTAAGTATCCGCCCGAGCCACCCAAAATTATTTCGCCGGCCACAATATACCAACCGCGTTCGTCGTTTTTATATACCCAATAAATCGCCAGAATAAAAATTAACACCGATAAAAGAGTGTTGATGGGGTTCTGTGCCAATAGCGGAGTGGATGGTGTAAAGAAAAACGAAAACAATCGAACAGCAAAGTATATTAAAATTAATTTTATAAAATTTGAGTTTCTCATGTGTTTTAAAATTCTTTTTGTTTCGTAAGATTTTTAATTTCTTCTTTGCCGCCGTATTTTAAGATTATTTCTTTCCATAAATCATACGGCTCGTATCCCGATTTTTTGGTTAATGATTTTGACGAATGAAGTTTGGAAATTCCAGCAATCTTTTTAAAATTTATTTTCTTTGATTTTTTAAAAATACCGACTGGTCTTATAAATAAATTTTTAGATGCCGGAAATCTTTTTGCAAAGTTATT
>CAIOJG010000184.1 GCA_903858555.1 Candidatus Magasanikiibacteriota bacterium | reverse complement strand
TTTTCTACGCAGCTCACGGTGTACAGCCATAATATAGCAATCGCGACGATGGTGCTTGTTGGTTTTGGTGAGACGTTTACTTATTTATTTGGTGCATCCGATCACGAGTACCGTGCATTGATGGCGCCGTATTTATTGCAGTGGAGCGCGATGACTTTAGGCAAGAAAAATGGTTATAAATTTTATGATTTTTTTGGAGTGGCACCAAATGTTTCTGGCAATGAACATTATGAATATGACACCGAACATCAATATGGTGGCGTGAGCAGATTTAAAAGTGGATTTGGCGCGGAGTATGTGGAGTCGCCGGGGACGTTTGATTTTATTGTAAATAAATTTGGATATGGTTTGTATTTAAAATTGAGAAAGTTGCGTGGGTTGGTTTAAAAATTATTTCATACTAAAAAACTCCATTATTAAAAATGGAGTTTTTTATTTTTATTTAACCCTTGACTTTATATATATATTGGTAGTTTTTAATCTGGTGTATTAGAACTCTTGGTGGGGCCAAGAGCGTTTTCTTTGACAATTCAACAACTCAATTTATGTGTTTCAATGTGGAGCACAGAAGGACAATGGTTATGCAAGTTTCGCAGAACAAGAGTGGAGGGCTCTCTAACCTCTGGGCGCAGATTGCTGCGCTTGTCTGGCCATTCTGGGTCGCCAACATCATGGAGATGTTCGAGCGGCTCGCCTACTACGGCGTTCGCGTCGTCATCCCCATCTACATCTGCCAGGCAGATGAAGTCTCCGGTCTGCATTTCACGCAGTCCGACAAGGGCTTCATCTACCTCTGGTGGGCAATCGTCCAGTCGGTCTTGCCGGTCTTCACGGGCGGCGCGGCCGATCGCTACGGGTACAAAAACCAGATTCGCTTTGCCATCGTCCTCAAGATGATCGGCTACGTGATGATGGCGACCCAACGCGACTTCTGGATGTTCTTTGCTGGTTGCATGACGCTCGCGGCAGGTACCGCGGTCTTCAAGCCGCCGGTCCAGGCAACCTTTTCTCGCACGCTCAATGACAGCAATTCTGGCGCTGGTTGGGGTCTTTTCTATATGGTGGTGAATATCGGTGGTGGCTTCGGCCCTCCCATCGCACACTTCCTGTACGGCTACTCCTGGGCGGCCGTGTTCTACGGTTGTGCCGTCATGGTGGCGGTCAACTTCTTCTGGCTCAGCACCTACAAGGAGGTGGATTCCGGCGGCAAGAAGGAAGGCAATTTGCTGGACGTTGCAAAGCTTACGCTACGCAACATCATCCGGCCCAAGCTGCTCTTCTTCATCGCCATCATGTCGGCTTTCTGGGCCGGCTTCACTCAGCTCTTCGATGTGATGCCAAATTACATCGTCGACTGGGTCGACAGTTCGACTCTCGCGAGTCAACTGCCGGAGTTCATGCTCAAGACCACGAAGAATGGTGCCGGCGAGAAAGTTCTGGACGTCGCTCGCGGCTTCCAGGTCGACCAGTCTTGGCTCATCAACATCAACGCGCTCATGATCGTTCTTCTGGTGGTTCCGCTTTCGTGGTTGGTCAACAACCACATGCGGCGCCTCACGTCGATCTTTCTGGGCATGGCGGTTTCGGCCGTCGGCTTGATGATGGTACCACAAAGCTTCGGCTGGGTGGTGTGCGTCGTGGGCATCGTTTTGTTCTCGCTGGGCGAGATGTTGGCTAGTCCCAAGATGAGTGAATACCTCGCGGTCATTGCTCCGGCAGACCAAAAGGCGCTCTACATGGGCTATTCCAACATTCCGTTTGCGTTCGGCTGGGGCTACGGCGCCTGGTACGGTGGTCAGATCTATGGCCAACTCGGCGAGAAAGCCACACTGGCGCTGCGCTACGTGAGCGAGTCAACCGGTTTGCCGCAGTGGCTTGTCAATATTGGCATCGGCCCGGAGAAGTCCTTCGAGTTTGTGCAGACTGCAATCGGCAAGAATGCGACGGACACCACGTTGCTGCTTTGGAACAAATATCAGCCCGGCCAAGTTTGGTATCCGTTCGCGTATTTCATCTTCGCGGCGGCGGTCGGCTTGATCATCTACAACCATTTCGCGAAGAAGTGGGCGGAGGCAAACGCATGAAAAGGAAGACGCACTCGGCCCCACCGAATGTGTCGCTCTCACTCGCTCGCAACGAGCAGTGGTGGGGGCTTTCGCAAGATCGTTCCTATCCCTGTTAGGATTTTAATTCTAAAATTTTAACAGGGACGATTTTGATTCAGATTTATTTTAAAAATAAAAATCTCCGTTTGAAAACGGAGATTTTTTAATCTTTCAATTCTCGCTAAAATATGATAAAGTTTTAAAATAATTTTTATTTAATATAATCTATGGAGGAGATTATAAAAAGATTCGTTACGTGGATTAGAATTAAAGTCAAAATATATATATTAAAAAATTTAATAAGCATTTATTCTGGGCGATACCATTAACAACAAAAATAAAATTGGATAATAAATATTATTATCAATACAGAATTAACGGCGAAGAATATTCGGCAATTTTATCGCAGCTTAGGACGTTGAGCAGCAAAAGATTGATTAGAAGAATTGCGGTTTTTCCGGCGATTGATTTAATAAAAATTCGCGAAGAAATTAAGAAGATAATATAAAAAACGAAACCCACTCTTTTGAAGTGGGAATCTCGGAGCTGCCTCACATTGTGAGGTGGCGATTTGTAAATTTAGTGTACCGCTTTGATTATCATTTGTCAAGTTGTAGTATAGTATTTTAATTAGTGCCCGCCATTGACAAACTGCACACTTGTGATATGGTAATTCGGTTGCTTGTGATGGATGTCCATCAATGGAGGGCAGCTATGAGAACGTCAAAAAATCGAAAACCACCGTATTTGGTGTTACTCGACGAACTTTTCGAATTCACTCGGATCGCAAGTGTCCGTCCTGGCGAATGCCTTGGGCACGCGGTCCAAGAGTGGAACGTGCGTCACAATCTCGGTCTTCTGGGCAAAATCACGATTCCGCGTCAGGCGATGCGGAATGTGATTCGCCAGTTGAAGGAGATCAAGGCGAAGATGCCCGGCGAACCGCGCCAGGTGATGGTGCAGGAGGTCATCGACGACCTGCGGCTCGAACTCGAACATCGCTGACTTCGATCCTTTCGGCCATGAAGGGTGAGGTAGCGAGACGTTTTTTCTTCTCGTGGCCTCATCAAAAATCCCTCGACAATGTCGGGGGATTTTTGTATAGTTTTTATTTTTGTGTAAATAATATTTTATAACATCGTCACACTCACTACTTTGTCATCCGTTTCTTTAAATCTCATCAAGCGGACACCTTGAGTGGCGCGACCAGAAGAGGAGATTGATTTAAATGGTAAGCGGATTACTTGGCCTTTAGCGGACATGATCAAAAGATCTTTGTCTTGTTCTAGGACAGCATCCACGACTTTGGCAAAAGTGAGGTTGCCGGTCTTGGCAGTGATTTCAGCAGTCTTGATACCGCTACCGCCACGTCCTTGGACTTTATATTCTTCTAGTTCAGTTCGTTTACCGACACCATTTTCGCCAACCGTCAAAAATTCAAGTGAAGGATTTTTTGGGTCAACGATATCCATGCCAATTACTTCGTCAGTGCCTTTCAGGCGCATACCGCGGACACCGCCAGCAGTGCGACCCATTTCACGCACATCTTTTTCGCGGAAGCGGATAGCTTGACCTTGTTTGGTAGCAATCATGAGTTCGAGGTTACCGGTAGTTGGTTTTACCCATTCCAAGTTGTCGTCTGGTTTTAATTTTAGAGCAATCAAACCGTTGCGACGGACATTGGCAAAATCAGCTAGCGCGGATTTTTTGATATTACCGCGAGTAGTCACCATCACTAAATATTTAATGTTGGTGAGATCGCCAGTGCCAAGCAAGGCAGTGATTTTTTCATTTGGTGCCAACTGCAAGAAGTTTACTACGGCCTGTCCTTTGGCAGTACGACTACCCTGTGGGATATCGTAAGCCATTAGTTGAAACACGCGACCGCGGTTGGTGAAGAATAAAATGTTGTCGTGAGTATTTGTAGCCATCAAATGAGCTACACTCTCTTCTTCTTTAGTAGTCACACCGATTACACCTTTGCCACCACGAGATTGCTGGTGGAAAGTATCTGGAGGCAAACGTTTGATGTAGCCATCGGTGGTAATCATTACTACCGTTGGTTCATTTGGAATTAAATCTTCAGTAGTAAATTCTTGCACACCGTGGGCCACTAATTTAGTGCGGCGATCTTCGCCATATTTTTCTTTAATTTCCAAAGTTTCAGTTTTTACAATGCCGAGAATTTTTTTAGCCGATGCCAAAATACTTTCAAGCTCTTTAATAATCTTCATTTTTTCTTTCAACTCGTCTTCAATCTTTTGACTTTCCAAGTTGGCCAACTGTTGGAGTTTCATTTCCAAAATAGCTACGGCTTGGCGATCGCTAAATTTAAATTTGGCAATCAAATTTATTTTAGCTTCTTCTTTATCTTTACTGGCGCGAATAGTTTTGATGACTAAATCAATTTTGTCTAAAGCCATTTTTAAACCTTCCAAAATGTGCGCGCGGTCTCTGGCTTTTTCCAAATCAAATTCTGTGCGGCGACGAATAATTACTTGACGGTGTTTGATGAATTCTTCTAAAATATTTTTAATACTCAACACGCGTGGTTGAATACCATCTACCAATGCCAAAGTGTTGTAGTGGAAAGTAGTTTGTAAATCGGTTTGTTTATAAAGTTGGTTGAGGATTTTTTGTGGGTAAGCATCTTTTTTTAGTTCGATCACGACACGCACACCATCTTTGTTGGACTCATCGCGCAAATCACGGATGCCTTCGATTTTTTTCTCTTGCACCAAGTTGGCAATTTTTTCAATCATCTCGGCTTTGTTCACTTGGTATGGAATTTCAGTCACCACAATTTGGAACATGCCACTACGTTTGGTTTCTTCGATTTCGGCTTTGGCGCGAATTACTACACCACCGCGACCGGTAGCGTAGGCGGCCAAGATATCTTTTTTATTATAAATAATACCACCGGTTGGGAAGTCTGGGCCTTTGATAATGTTGGCTAGTTCTTCGACAGTAGTATCTGGATTTTCAATCAAGGCGTCGATACCTTCACAGAGTTCGCGCAAGTTGTGTGGTGGCACTGAAGTCGCCATACCAACCGCGATACCCATGGTACCATTTAAAAGCAAGTTTGGAAGTTTAGCCGGCAAGACCATCGGTTCTTTGTGAGAACCATCATAGGTCGGACTAAAGTTTACCGTATTTTTTTCAATATCAAAAAGCATTTCTTCGGCAATCGTGCGCAGACGTGCCTCGGTATAACGCATCGCAGCGGCGCTGTCGCCATCCATACTACCAAAGTTACCTTGACCATCCACGAGTTGATGACGCATAGAAAATTCCTGAGCCATGCGGACCATGGCTTCATAGATAGAAGAGTCACCGTGCGGGTGGTATTTGGCCATCACTTCACCGACTACGTGCGCGGATTTGCGGTAGCGACTAGTGTGACGTAGACCAATATCCCACATCGCATAAAGAATACGGCGGTGCACCGGTTTGAGACCATCGCGAACATCTGGCAAAGCACGCGAGACGATGACGCTCATGGCGTATTCCAAATACGAACTTTTCATTTCGTCCACAAGCGAAGTTTTCAAAATTTTTCCAATTTCATTTTTTGGCAGTTCAAGTTTATTTTGCATATTTATCTTTTAGTACTAGTAGGAATATTTATAGTTGATGAAGTCGTGGTGGCGGTGCTGGTGTTGGTTGTGCTGCTCGCGTTTAAATTTTGTTGAATTACCATTCCTAATGCAGCTTTGATTTTTTCGGCTGTGGCTGCTTTTTCTAAATCATTTTGTTGTCTTTGTTTGAAGGCTTCGTCCCAGTCGGCTGTGGTTTGTTTTAACATTTTGTTTTCATCGGTTTTTTTCCAATTTATGGTAGATACATTATACCAG
>CAIOJG010000183.1 GCA_903858555.1 Candidatus Magasanikiibacteriota bacterium | reverse complement strand
TCCGAAGAAGAAGTAACCAAAGATTGCAATGGTAATATTTTAAATGACGGCGACACCGTCCAGCTCAATAAAGATTTAAAATTAAAAGGATCTTCTACTACCTATAAAATTGGCACGGTTTTTAAAAATATCAAAACCACTTCAGATAACGAAGCGATAGAATGTCGCGACGGAAAAACTACGCTTGTACTCAAAACCATGTTTCTAAAAAAACGTAGCTAATACTGACAAAAAGGAGACTGTAGAATTAAAAAACAGCCTCTAAATTTAGAGGCTGTTTTATTTTTTATTTATTCACTTGAAACTCTTCTATTTTATTTAGGCTATCATCAAAAGTTTTTGGATCACCACGCAACTCAATTATTTTATCCGTTTTTTTATAACCACCGGGATAAACTTCCAGCACCGAATACGGCGTACCGTCTTTCTGACTAGTATCGGTAAGACGTTTGGCCGGATAATTGTGCCAAGTAGTAGTCGAAATATTTTCAGGCGGCACCGGATGACCCATTTTCTGGACAAACACCATCAAATATTGCGAATCATCGGCATTCATAAATTGTACGCCGTCAGACCAACTGTCGGTCTGCCAACCGCTTGGATAATTTAATTTCATTTTTACAAAACTATCACCACTATAAACTGTATCGGTTGGAGTCTGCTTGGCTAGCTCCGCCATAATTTCTTGACGCAACTGTGCTTTCATCTCTAGAGTTTGTGCTTGCAGCTGAGTCTTTACACTATCAGACAAAGTTTGACTGTTTATCAATTGACACCCGTAACCACTCAAAATAGAAGTCAGACCAATCACACCAAAGAGCACCAACAATTTCGTGGCGTTCGCCACCTTAAAGAGTTTGCTTTTATTTTTACCGACCTTCTTTTCCATCGCGGCAATGCGAGTGCGAGTTTTTAAAGCACTGTCCGGATTGAGAGAAATACTATCAATCCCCTCTTGCACTAAAAATTCGGCAAACTCCGGATAGTCACTAGGTGCCTGTCCACAAATACCCACTTTGCGTTTGTATTGATGAGCCACTTGGATCATTTGTCGAATTAAAGTTTTTACTGCCGCATTATTTTCATCATAAACATGCGAAACCAGCGAAGAGTCTCTATCTACTCCCAAAGTTAATTGAGTGAGATCATTGCTACCAATACTAAAACCGTCAAAAATTTGAGCAAAATCTTTGGCTAAAATTACGTTGGCCGGAATCTCGCACATCACATATACTTGCAATCCATCCTTACCACGTTCCAAACCAAACTCTTTCATGGTTTCCAAAACTTTTTTTCCTTCGTCGACTGTGCGACAAAACGGCACCATTACAATAATATTTTTTAAACCCCAAATTTCTCGCGCTTTTTTGATAGCGGCACATTCCAATTTGAATCCCGGTTTATATTTCGGATCGTAATAACGCGACGCACCACGCCAACCGATCATCGGGTTTTCTTCGTGCGGTTCAAATTGTTTTCCACCGATTAAGGTCGCATATTCATTTGTTTTAAAATCCGACAAACGCACAATTACGTCGTGAGGATTAAACGCGGCGGCTAGAAAAGCAATGCCCTCCGCCAATTTGTCCACACAATATTGTGATTTATCTTTATA
>CAIOJG010000182.1 GCA_903858555.1 Candidatus Magasanikiibacteriota bacterium | reverse complement strand
CCCACACCAGACTATGGAAAGATAAGTCCCACGGCTTCTCTCCTTCGAAACAGCCGTCAAGCGTAACTACATCCCACATGATTATTTTTCTCATATTTTTATCAATTTATTTCACTAAAAACATTTGTATATAAAATAAGTATAAATTATTTTATATACACAGTCAATTAAAATTCTACTTTGGAACTATTTATTTTATCAAATAAAAAACAAAAAGTGAGTATCAAAACTCACTTTTTACGAACTGCGGAGAGGGTGAGATTCGAACTCACGGTACCTTTCGATACGACAGTTTTCAAGACTGTTGCCTTAAACCGCTCGGCCACCTCTCCAGACTGTTAGGTTGTAACAGCCCTAAATTTATCACAGCCAAGTAAAAAAATCAACCCCGCCCAACCATCTTTCCTACCGCACTAGCCAACCTCTTAGCGCCACCAACAATTACAGCCCCACGCGTACGCGCCAATAAACCAAGCAAAAGTGTGGTTAATCCGCCCGCCGTCGCTGTCAAATACTTTTCCGCCACCTCACGCTCTGTCGCTTGGCTAGCATTTTTTTGCACCGATAGTACCTGTTGCGATTTCATTGTCACCACAATGTCATCAGCTGAACGCGGTAGAACTCTAAATCCATCTTTAGTTTGATCCAAAATTCCTACTATCTCTACTTTATCTCCAACATTAAGTTCAATTTTGTTTTCTTTACTCTTTTTCCAATATACCATCATCTCGGTCATGCCATCATCAATATAAAAATAATTACTTTTTATCTCCGTAATATCTCCAGACACTTTTACAATACCACCCAGCCGTTCTTCATTTAATTCTGACAAACCAACCGTTGGAACTTCAAAAGTTTTATCGCTAGACAAAATTCTTACACTATATCTATTTTTTATTTTTATTCTCTTAACACCATTCACTACAGATTCTTCACCGCTCGCTTGCACATAATCGCCAATTTTTAAATCCGGAAAATCTTTTTTATATTGATAAACCTGCAGACCGGCATCACCATCACTAATATAGAAAATTTGTTTGCCAAGTGTGTCAGGCAAAGCCGTAACAAAACCTTTTGCCATTCGCCAAGCACTGTTTGTAGAAACACTCGCCACTGAAACTATTTTTTTAATTATTTTTTCACTTGCCAAAACTACTTTGTCTATCTCTTGTCCGTTGGACGTCTCCAATTTTATCTCGTCACCATTTTTGTCAAAAGCCAAATGTGTCACCGCACGATAAAATTTCAAACTACCAGAAGCCGACAGCAAGGTATTTTCTGGAAGCTCATAAAATTTTCCACTTTTATCTTTTATCCGCCAATTGGAAACATTCTGTGCTTTATCCAAATAATTTTTAATCTCAATATATTGCGCCTCACTATCCGTGCTCGTCACTTGGTAATCAGAAATTTTTATCTGCGCATTTTTTACAGAAAATTCCGCGCCAACATTTACTTTAAATTCTTTTTTATCCGACGTACCAGCAGTACTAGACGCCAAAACCGAAACTAAATAAACACCTGAAGTAGCAAACGAATGCACAACCGTTTTCCCAGTACTACTTGCCCCATCTCCAAATTCCCAAAAGAAATTTATCTCACCACCCCTAGGATCAGCGGTACCATGAGCATCAAATTTCCCTGCCTCATTTATATCCAGACCATATGGCCAACTCAAATTCCAAGCCATTTTTACTTTGTCTACCAGTGTTGAGGTTGTCACTTTTGCGCTAATCTTAGCTGTTTTTGTGGCAGTTTGGCTTGTCATTACACTACTTCCACCATTATATGAACCGCCGCCAGAACTGTGATTTACTACAACTACCGGCAACTGCAATTCATTTGCCAGACCTTCAGTCACCACAGTGGTAACCGCCCAATCACTATCGCTATCCGTATCCACTCCATCCACTTTGCGAATCAAAGACTCTCCTTTATTTGGCGCAGCTACACTGGCCGTGCCATAAACCACTTCATCTAATATATTATTTTGTGAATCTTTTAGAACCACGCTATCGGTATCATTATTTAAATATCTATCCGTAAAAAGATCCGCCATTATCCAATCATGGGCAGTAATAAATCCGGATAAACTTTTGCAATTACTTTGACTAGAGTCACAAATTTTTCCTCCGTCCAAATCCACACTGGTTGTTCCGGTATTATAAAGTTCAACTCTTTCATTACCAGAAATTGGATCGGAAATTATTTCGTTGAGTTTGATTGCCAGCCAATCAAAAATATTTGTGCTGGTACTACTTAGAGTTGTGGTATCAATACTTGTATCAACTACTTGTGTTGTCGTAACCGACTCAGTCGTGGTTTCTGTGGTGGAAGTTATGTACACGGAAGAAGTATCCACCTGCACAACATTAATAAAATAATTACTATTCTGCGCTCCGACCGTATTTCCACTCGCGTTCTCCTGCCAATTCACAGCCGTATAATCATTTAAATTTGGATCTCGTCGCTCTAAAGAAAATTTATTCGTCGGCAAATATGTAAACCGCTCCACAAAATTTCCAGCCTCATCTTTTAGACCAATCTCTTCTCCGGTTTCATTGAGACTCACCCAAGAAGAATCTAAAATTGAACCGGCAAAATTTGGAAAATCTTTCAAAAACACATCGCCGTCTTGGCAAATTACACCGTATTCACCCACGGATATAATACTGTCCGACGATGTTACTGCCTTCAAACCATGATTAGTATTATTTTCCCAAAATTTCCAATTGGCAATATCAACTGCCT
>CAIOJG010000181.1 GCA_903858555.1 Candidatus Magasanikiibacteriota bacterium | reverse complement strand
GATCTGGCGATTGTTATCGGTCTGCTGTCCGAAGTCTCGTTATTGGCTGACGAAACCGGTAAACATGTCTCCGTAGAAAAACACCCTTTACATCAATGCTTAGTAAAACGCAAAAAAATTATTAGCACCAATTATCATTTTGTTAAAGATGGCAATTTAGATTTGGCAGTGTATATTAGCGCCATGCCGATTTTTTTGAAGCAGGAAATGATTGGAGCGATTGAAATATTTAGAGATATCACTCAAGAAAAAGAAATTGATCGCGTAAAAAGTGAGTTTGTTTTTTTAGCCTCGCACCAGTTGCGTACACCACTTTCTACTATCAATTGGTATGTAGAAATGTTGTTGGCTGGTGATGCTGGTCCGATAAATGAAGAACAAAAAAATTACCTTAAAGAGGTTTACAACGGGAATCAACGGATGGTAGAAATGGTCAATGATCTTTTAAATGTTTCTCGTTTGGATTTAGGAACATTATCGGTCCAACTCGTGCCGGTTGATTTAAAAAATCTAATCGATGAAGAAATAAAAGCAAATTTACCGGCCATTGAAGATAAAAAAATTAAAACAAATATTCAAGTCGATTCTGGTCTAAAAGGAGTAGAAACGGATATTAAAATGCTTAAAATGTTGCTTCAAAATTTAATAACCAACGCAATAAAATATAATTCCGATGGTGGTAAGATTGACATTAATGTAGCGCCGAAAGGTAAAAAGGAATATGTTCTTAGTGTGTCTGATAGTGGCTATGGCATACCTGAAGCAGCCAAAGAAAAGATATTTACCAAATTGTATCGCGCGCCAAATGTAATGGAGAAAGAAATTGCCGGTACTGGTTTGGGATTATATATGGTAAAATCAGTGGTCGAAAAATTACAGGGTAAAATTTGGTTCGAATCCGAGGTGGATAAAGGCACTACTTTTTTTATTTCTTTTCCAGTTAAACCGGTGCTTAAAAAGAAAACCATCGAGATATGATTTCCAAAAAAATTTTAGTGGTGGAAAATGAATTGTCGACGCGTAAAATTTTGGTTGACAAACTAAGTCGCGAACATTTCTCTGTGTTAGAAGCAAAAGATGGCTTAGAGGGCCTAAATATGGCTCTAAAAGAGCATCCAGACTTAATATTGACCGATATTTTTATGCCAAAGATGGATGGTATGGAAATGATGAATAATCTGCATAAAGATGCCTGGGGTAAGCAAGTACCGATTATTATCTTAAGTAATCTTGATGATGATTCGAGTATGATGAAAACGATTAAGCATAGTAATTATGATTATCTCCTCAAAGTTAATCATAATTTGGCGGGGTTAATAGAAAAAATTAAAAATAAATTAGGGCTAGTCTGATATGTCCATGGGAGGGGAGGGTAAAATTTATAATTCAAAGAGCAGAACATTTTTATCGTTCTGCTTTTGTTTTATTTTTGGTGTCGCGATTTTCTCTTTAGAATTTTTTAGTAGCGATTGGCAATTTTATCTTTTTATCTCTTTATTTTTGGTTTTATTTTATTTAGTCATTTTTTGGCAGGATCAATTTAAACGTTTCGTTGGGGTCGGTGTGTTATTTTTTATTTTAGGAGGATTAAGATTTTATCTTTTTATTCCGGCACATTCGGCCGATAATTTGAGTTTTTATAACGGTCGGAGTATTAGTTTTATCGGTAAAATTTCGTCGTTTGTAGAGTCAGGTTCACTCGGTACACAAGTAAATGTGCGGGCTCAAAGTTTTAATAATCAAAAATTAAGCGGCCAAGCCTTATTATTTTTACCGCCATATTCGGATTTAAAATATGGCGACACGATCAAATTATTTTGTAAATTAGAAAAACCACAAAGTAAAAAAGATTTTTTAGCCTATGATAAATATCTGGCGCGGGATGATGTCTGGTCGATATGTAATTGGCCTAAAATACAAGTAATGTCTACACCTCAAAATATCTTGGATAAAACGATAAGTAATTTCTTTAATTTTAGAAAAATAATAGATGAAAAGGTAAACCAGTTGTGGGTAGATCCGGAAAGTGCCTTGATGGCCGGTTTACTTTATGGTGCTAGGGCAAGTTTTAGCAAAGAAGTGACCGGTGATTTTAGCACGGCGGGCATTACACATATCATCGCTATTTCCGGTTATAATATTAGTGTGGTCGTGATAGTGTTGATGAATTGTTTATTGGGTGTTGGTTTGAACCGTCGGCATGCTTTTTATATCGCGGTTAGTGGAATTATTTTGTTTGTGCTTTTTACTGGTGCTTCTGCGTCGGTCGTGCGTGCCGGCATTATGGGTATTCTAGTTTTACTCTCTACTCAATGGGGAAGGCTGTCTCAAATTGGGAATGTCTTGGTTTTTACGGCAGCCTTGATGTTGCTTTTTAATCCGTTTGTTTTAATTTGGGATGTGGGTTTTCAATTGTCGTTCTTATCAACTTTGGGGTTAGTGTATATTTCGCCGATTTTAAATAATAAATTTGTTAATGATAAGGGCGGTGAGTTTTTAAAATCACTAACCGAAAATTTTATTACCACGATGTCGGCAATTATCGCGACTATGCCTTTGATATTATTTCAGTTTGGTCGTTTATCACTGGTGGCGCCTTTAGCCAATTTGTTAATTTTGTGGATTATTCCATATTTGATGTTGTTGGGTTTTGTGGCGTTGATTTTAAGTTTTATATTTTTTCCATTAGGTCAGATACTTGCGTGGGTGGCCTATTTTGGGTTAAAATACGTTTTGGCAACCGCGCACTGGTTGGCTAGTTGGCCTCTGGCCAGTCTAAATTTCTCGGTGCCATTATGGGTAATGTCCATTTTTTATATAGTCTTAATTGTTATTGTCAGTAAAAATAAAATTTATGTCAAAAATTAAAGTTTTAAAATCAGCTGCCGGCTACGATTTGGCCGCGTCGACTTACGATAATAAAGAAAAATATTTAAATAGTTTTGAACAAAATAATTTTCTGCCGCTACTGGGTGATTTACACGATAAAAAAGTTTTGGATGTTGGCGCGGGAACTGGTCGGTTGGCAGTGTTGATGTCCAAAGCCGGCGCGGAGGTTACAGCGATGGATGTTTCGACACAAATGTTACAGGTACTAAAAAATAAAAATTCGAAAATAAAAACTTTGATTGGTGACGCGGAAAATATGTCATTTCCGAGCAATTTTTTTGATGTGGTGGTGGCCACTTTTTTAATCGTGCATCTGAAAAATCCGCAAACTTTTTTTGACGAGGCTTACCGGGTATTAAAGGACGGTGGTATTTTTGTTTTTTCCAATATCAATCAAAAAGAAGCACCGGAAGTAGATACCAAACAGGGGAAGATAAAAATAGAATCATTTTATCACCGGCCGGAAAAGATAGTTGAGGATCTGGAAAGTTTGGCGTTTAATGTAGAAAAAAATATTTTTCTTTACGAAAACGAGGTTTGGATTAATCAAATAGTAGTGGCTAAAAAATAATTTTTAGTATGGAGGGGAAGGAGAAGCGAATCTTAAGTGTAGTGGCTATTTTGTTAGGCTTAATTTTGGCCATACTTTTGTATTTAAAATTTACGGAATCGGACGAACATAAATTTAAAATAATTTATTTTAATGTTGGTCAAGGCGACAGCGCGTTGATAAAATTTACTAACGGCCAAAGAATGCTGGTCGACTGTGGACCAGATAAAAAAGTTTTAAGCAAGTTGGGCAAATATTTACCGTTTTTTGATCGACGCTTAGATTATCTTTTGGTTACTCATCCCGATAGTGATCATTATGCTGGTTGTCCGGCCGTATTGCAACGTTATGATGTCAAAAATATTTTTTTAAATGGCGCGCAAAAACCCGGTGATCCTTTTTGGGAAGCCTGGAAAAAATATCGAGCGCTAGAGGGTGCGAATGAAAAAATAATCAACGGCCAACAAAATTTACAGGTGGGGGATAGTGAAGTTACTTTTTTGTCTCCTGACGATAGTTTAAAAATGTCTGATGTGGCACCGGGTGACACCAATAATTACTCTATCGTATTTTTATTAAAAAATAGTCTTGGGAGATTTTTATTTACTGGGGATATGGAAACGTCTTTAGAAAACGCTCTGCTGCAAAAATATTGTTCGCAGGCGACTACGCCTTGTTCAGAGCTAAAAGCAGATTATCTCAAAGTTGGACATCATGGTAGCAACAGTTCGTCTGGTGTGAATTTCATAAAGGTGGTGGCACCAAAATATTCGATTGTATCAGTCGGTCCACCGCCAAATCGTTATGGTCATCCGTCCTTGCGGGTCCTGCGTAAGCTGGAAAGAGAAGGCTCAATAATCTGGCGCACCGACCAGTTAGATGATATAATAGTACCATGAAAAAAATAATTACAATTGCAGTCTTCATTTTTTTGCTTTCTACACAGCGCGTTTTGGCCGCGGAAGTAGTCGACACGGATAAAGACGGTTTGAGCGATGAATTGGAGCTGCAGCTCGGCACCGATCCAAATAATCCAGACACCGATGGTGACGGCTATACCGACGGCGAGGAAGTGGCCAATGGTTATAACCCACTAGTTGGAAATAACGATCGTAATGTAAAGCGTTCTGTATCTGTCGATTTGGATACGCAGACGATGCAATATTATATGAATGGCGTGGCAGTCGGGGAGGCGCCGGTTTCCACCGGTATTATTGGACGTGAAACTCCGGTAGGTGATTTTAAAATTTTTAAAAAAGTACCAGTAGTGCACTACAAGGGGCCAGGATATGATTTGCCTAACACGAAATGGAACTTAGAATTCAAAAAAACTTATTATCTACACGGTGCTTATTGGCATAAGCAATTTGGTATTCGTCCAATGAGTCACGGCTGTGTCAATATTGCTTATGTGGACGCGGAAAAAATTTATAAATTTTTACAAATTGGCGATGACGTAAAAATTTCTGGCAAAACTCCACACCATGCTTTGGTTTTAGCTAAAAAATAATTTATGAGTATAGTCAATATTTTAGTAGTGGTATTGGGGCTATGTGTTTTTGAAGTTATTAGCAGTATTGATAACGCGATTGTTAATGCTAGTGTTTTAAAAACTTTACCGGATAAATATCGTAAGTGGTTTTTGACTTGGGGTTTGCTCTTTGCCGTTTTTGTGGTGCGCGGTTTGTTGCCATTTGTTATTGTTTGGTTGGTTAATACCAACCTATCGTTTGTTCAAGTTTTTTCTTTTGTTTTTTCCAATAATCCCGAGATTGCACATTATGTCGAATTGTCTAAACCGCTACTGTTGCTCGGTGGTGGTATTTATTTATTCTTTGTATTTTTGAGTTGGTTATTTTTGGAAGAAAAAAATTATGCTTTTTTGGTAGAAGGTTTTATTCATCGTCGCGGGGTGTGGTTTTATTCGATTGCTTCAATATTTTTAACAGGGATTATTTATTACTGTTTAAAAATAAATCCGGTTTTGGCTTTGTCGGCGACTATCGGGGCCACGGCCTTTTTTATTACCGACGGTTTTAAACAAAATGCCGAGTCCAAAGAAAAGGATTTGACCAGCGCTCATTTGAGCGCGTTTAGTAAAATTTTATATTTGGAAATTATCGATATGGCTTTTTCGATGGACGGAGTGATTGGTGCTTTTGCGTTTACTATTTCGGTGCCGTTAATTTTACTGGGTAATGGTTTGGGCGCTCTGGTGGTGCGTGAATTTACGGTACGGGGCATTAATTTGATTTCTAAATTTGCGTATCTCAAAAATGGAGCAATGTATTCGATTGGAATGTTGGGCGGATTGATGATATTAGAAAGTTTTGGGAAAGAATATCCATTCTGGATTGCGCCGGTAAATACCATAGTTATGCTGCTGTTTTTCCTAGCTTTGTCTTACCGTGAGATAAAAGATGCCCAAAAAGTCAAGATAAAGAAGTAGTTTGACATTTTACTTCAAATATGATATACTTTTTATAGATTATAAAGCGCTTCTATAGAAGTTGCTTTTTTTAATAAATTTTTTAAATTAACATAATATATGTCCGATATCACAAAAGCGATTCAGATTCTCTGCGATGAAAAAAATTTGTCGTATGAGGCGGTAATGGAAACTATTGAAACTGCGTTGGCCGCTGCTTACCGCAAGGATTTTGGCAATAAACAACAAAATATCAAAGTTAAATTTGACCCGGAAACTGCGGACATGAAAGCTTGGGATGTAAAAACCGTAGTGGAAGATATTGCCGAAGATGTACTTTTGGCCGCTCAAGAAGAAATGACCAAACGTCGTGAAAAAGCTAAAGAAGAAAATCGTGAATTGACTGACGAAGAAACAGCCGATTTGCCACGCTTCAATCCAAAGACCGAGTTGATGCTCGCTGCGGCTAAAGAAGTAGATAAAAAAGCTAAAGTTGGTGATGTCTTGGAAATCACTTTGGAAATTCCTGGTGCTTTCGGACGTATGGCCGCTCAGACTGCCAAACAAGTAATTATTCAAAAAATCCGTGAAGCTGAACGCAACATGGTATTTGGTGACTTCAAAGCTCAGGAAGGACAACTTTTGGTTGGTACTGTTCAGCGAGTGGAAGGTCGCAAGGTTTTGGTTGATTTTGGAAAAGTCAGTGGTGTTTTATTTGGTGACAACCAAGTGTCACGCGACAATTACCGCCCAGGTGCTCGTATGAAATTTTATGTTTTGTCGGTCAATATGGGTCAGCGTGGACCGGAAATTTCTTTGTCTCGCTCCTCCGGTAAATTGGTAGAAGAAATTTTTAAACAAGAAATTCCAGAAATTGAAAGTGGTGTAGTAAAAATCAAAGGTGTCGCTCGCGATGCCGGTTACCGTTCTAAAGTAGCGGTCCAAACCGATGATGAAGCTATCGATCCAGTCGGTGCTTGTATCGGTCAGCGCGGCAGTCGTATCAATACAATTATTGAAGAATTGGGTGGAGAAAAAATTGATATCATTGATTTTAGTGAAGACGCCGTTTCCTATATTAGTAAAGCTTTGTCTCCAGCGAAAGTGGCTAGTGTGGAATTAAACACCGGAGAAAAAACCGCCAATGTTTCTGTGGCTTCCGATCAATTTTCTTTGGCGATTGGTCGCAATGGTCAAAATGTTCGTTTGGCTTCCGAATTGACTGGCTGGAAAATTAACCTCAAAGATTTGGGTGGCGAACAAGAAATCAGTAGTGATGAAATTTTGCCAGAAGGCACTGTGGGTGAAGAAGCAGAAGAAACTAACGAATAATTTTTATGTTCTCTTATTTATTTCACGTGGCTCTATACCAGCCTTTGTTTAATATTTTCGTTGGATTATACAATATCATTCCTGGGCACGATGTTGGGGTCGTGATTATCATCGTCACAATTTTATTACGTATCGTAGTTTATCCTTTGACCGCTTCATCTATCAAAGCACAGCGCTCGATGCAAGAGCTTCAGCCAAAATTGGAAGCCATAAAAAAACAATACAAAGACGATCAACAAAAATTGGCACAAGCCACAATGGAACTTTATAAAGATCATAAAGTCAATCCATTTACTTCTTGTTTGCCGCTTTTGATTCAGTTGCCGATTTTGATTGCCCTGTATTGGGTGATGCGCGATGGTTTAGCTTCAACCAATTTGTCCGCTCAACTTTATTCTTTTGTTTCCAATCCTGGCACGATCAATCCAATCTCATTTGGTTTTTTCAATCTTTCTCATCCTAATGTTATTTTGGCATTGTTGGCCGGTGGCGCTCAGTTTTTGCAAGCCAAAACTATGGCTCAAAAAATGCCGCCAAAAGATGCAGGTGAAGGTAGTAAAGATGAAAGTATGGCCGTAATGATGAACAAACAAATGTTGTATATGATGCCGGTGATGACCGCTTTGATTGGTCTGCGTTTGCCAGCCGGTCTGACCCTGTATTGGTTTTGGAGTACCATTTTGATGGCTTTGCAACAGATGTATATCAGCGGTAAAAGTAAAATTTTGCACCCGGATAAAGCAGTAGAAAAAGTAATCGAAGGTGAGATTGTAAAATAAAATTTTATGCCAAATGCTGCTAGAAATTTGGAAATGCCTGACAACAAATCAGAACAAGAAGAGGTCCCAGTATCTCCAGAAAATAAAGCTCGTATTGGAATGGATGTGATGGGGGATATAAAAGTTTATTTGCATCAAGAGGGTCATTTGGTGGATACTATCGCTTTGAATACCGAACCGGTAAATGACGAAGATATTGTTCGTGAATTTGGTTTGGCGGAAAATTTGAGAAAGTTATTTGATGGTGGTGATATGGCTGTGCACGATCAAGCGGTAGATTTGATTCGCCAAGGAAAGAATGAAGAAGCGATGGCTTTAATTAAAAATCAAGAAACAGAGGATGTTGATCAAGCCAGAGTTATCATTCCAGAAGCTCAAAAAATCGAACAATTTTTTGAAGCGCTAAATCATGTGAATAATATTATTCGTCAGGGTACTTTTGATGGTTTGCGAAAGTTAACGTCTGAAGGTGCGGATGAAGTTTTAAAATTATTTAATCAGTCTTTTGAAGGTAATCCCCACAATAGTATTGGCGATAACATAAAAGATGATTATTTAAAAAATCATTCTTGCTATGTAATCACTCAACAAGCTAAAGAAGCTTTAGAAAAAGAAATTAAAGGGCTTGGTAATGATGAGAGTTATAGAATAATCGAAGGAAAAAATCCGCAAGTTTTTATTTTTAAAATTCACAATCGCAATATTCCGTTTGTCTGCGCGCAGATGATGGGGGAATAACCTTTCGTCCTTTCAAAAAAATTTATATGGACTCATCAGTGCCGAAATAATCGACAGAGGTCAGGCGGCGTCGGGGTAGGCGTGCATTGGTAGCACGCCGCCCGACCCGCTTTTTGTTTTTCTCCTTTGCCTACTTTTTCACCAAAAGCAGACGGTGTAAATTGCTGTGGTTGTCAGCGAACGAGAGCGACCCCATGGTGAGGTAGCCCAGCAGAATGCGGTAGACTTTGTCGTCTTTGAGTAGACAACGGATCTCCACTTCATGAGCACGGATACGCTTGACCCATTCTTGGGTCGTGAACGCGTAGTCCTCATGACCTTCTTCAGCCTTTGCGACTGTGAAGCCAGCTTTGTGGGCCAACTCCACCAGACTCTCGAGCGAGTTCAGCTCGTGAGTGAACACGTGCGCGTTGAGAAAACGCGTACGGTCGCCAGTCGGTCGATTGGTTCGGGTAATGCATTGCAGATACACCCGACCATTTTGACGAACTGCTGTCGCAAGGTATTGGAAAAATTCCGCATGGCGTTCAACTGGAAGGTGTTCCAGCATACCGACTACCGTGGCGACGTCATACAGCTCAGAGGGTTTGTGGTCCTCAAAACCAGTAACGAAGATTTCGGCAGATGGTACTTTGGCACGCGCAAACGAAGCTTGCTCTGGTGCGAGCGTTACTCCGTGCGAAACAGTACCATGTTGTTCGACAAGATATTGGATGAGCCCGCCCCATCCGCAACCGATGTCGAGATGACGTTGTCCTGTTTTTACCTCCAGCCAGCGCGCGATGAGCGCCAGCTTGTTGAGTTGAGATTCTTCCAGGCTGACTTGGTTGTCGCCGTTCTGTAGCCGTCCACAAGTGTACTGCATGTAGGGGTGGTCGAGAAACCACCCAAACGCTTCAGCGCTCCAGCCATAGTGCGTTTCCACACTTTGAGTTGAAGCAAAAAAGCCAAGCAGCCGCTCGGTGACGCTTGAGCCGTGGTCGCTGAACCGGTTGACGATTTTGGCCGCTTCAAACCAGTCGCCCTCGACTTCAACATGTCCGTCGATGAAGAGTTTGGCGAATGTCAGTAGACGCGGACTCAGGGCAAAAAGCGCAAAGTGCGCCAACCGATAGAACACGATTGTGCAATCTGGCTTTGCTCGGCGATTGCCGATAGTGAAGGTGTCTTCGTGACCCTCAACAATTCGGAAGTTGCAGGTTAAGCCATGTACTCCCATGAAACGGGAGAGCATGGCGACAAGGACGTCGCGGGTGAGCGATGTAATCATCGTGTTTGTCTCCAGTCAGGTGAGTTGTTGGGAAAAGAACCAATTTTATTATACACGGAAAGCGGGTTTTGTCTACAAAACAACCCCTTTTTTTATTTTTTTGGTCAGTGTATACTATGGCGGTATGAACAGACAAAATCTTAAACAATCAATCCTCAAAACCCTGGCCTATTTTGATATCACTTCTTATCCTTTAACGGCCCAGGAAATTTGGCAGTGGTTGTATAAAATTGAATTAAAAGATTTTAAAGAAATTTTAACGGCACTGGATGAGCTTAAAGCCCAAAATAAAATCGCTGAAAAAAATGGTTATTTTTTTCTAGTTGGGAGTGACAAAACG
>CAIOJG010000180.1 GCA_903858555.1 Candidatus Magasanikiibacteriota bacterium | reverse complement strand
GGCGACAGATTTGGCGATTACCACTGAAAAGAAACACAAGCTTCAAAAAACTATCAAGAAATACTGTTATCAGCGCAATGTGCCCGATACTGGGCTAATATTAGCTGGATTGATTGTGAGCTATAGCCGTTTGGACTCAAAAGCTACAATTCGGCTGGTAATTTTAGATATTTGACAAAATCATCAAAATTCATTAGAATTAAGCCAAATTTATTCATAAATAAATATTCTATGGCTCAGCCTATACAAAAAGAAAGATCATTTGTGGCCATTAAGCCGGATGGTGTACAACGCTCTTTGATTGGTGAAATCATTAAACGTTTTGAACGCACCGGTTTGAAATTGGTGACTTTGAAATTGGCTATGGCTAGCGCTGAAAACTGCTGGACACATTACAACAAAGATGAAAAATGGTACGAAGAGAAAGGTGCAACGGTTGTAAAGAACCGCACTGCTGCCGGATTGCCAATTGAAAAACCAGCGATTGAATATGGTCGCGATATCATTGGTGCTTTGGTTAAATTTATGACTTGTGGTCCAGTAGTGATCATGGTTTGGGAAGGAAACCAAGCTGTGAACATTGTTAAAAAATTGGTTGGTGGTACTGAGCCAACTACTTCCGATGTTGGAACTATCCGCGGAGATTTGACTTTGGATTCATATGAATTGGCCAACTTGGGCAGTCGCGCGGTGCGCAATTTGATCCACTGTTCCGACAAACCAGAAGAAGCTGAACGTGAAATTTCTATTTGGTTGAAACCGGAAGATATGTTGAGTTACCGTTTGGTACAAGAACAGATCTTGTACGATGTAAATATTGATGGACTTTTGGAATAGTTTTGACAAGTTTTTTGCCCGTGGTATAATAATATTGTTTTCGACTGAGTGGCAAAAAATATTCTATACTTTTCTATTGGATAGCCAATATTTGATCTCCCCGTGGGGTGCTCGTGCGGCTAACCGCCCTAAATTTTAGGGATATTAAGCCCTTAGTCGGAAATAAAAAAACACCTCAGATTATGAGGTGTTTTTATTTTGAGTTATTTTAGTTTGCTCTGGAAGTAATTGGTGATTTCCATTTCGCCACTGTAGCAAGTGGTACCATCCCAATAAAGCGGTACGCCAATATTGGTTGGGTTGAGACCGCAGTTTTGCCAGACTTTATTAAACACCACTGCGTTGTCCTGATTATACCAAACTTCTTTAATATCAAAAGCAACTTTTTTAGCAACGTCATTGTTGGCAATAAAATCTTCAACAACTTTACAATGTGGACAACCTTGTCCGACAAACAGTGTAGCTTGTTTAGGGATGCCCGAAACCTTGCTAGGAAAAAACACAATAATCGCACCGACCGCAATCAATCCCAATGTTAAAATATAAGGTAAATATTTTTTCATAGTTAAAATATATATTATTTTCAAATTACGGCGGGTTATTATTTTTGCTTTTTTCGCCTGCGAAGGCGAAAGGCATGTGCCTGTGGGCACATAAGCCCGCAAAAACAACAACCCGCCGTAATTTTCTAAAGATATTCTACCACTTTAATTATATTTTGACAATTTTTATTATAAAAAAATCCCCCGATTTTACGGGGGACATCCTTATGCCTTTTTGGAAGCGGTGCGGCGGCAGCTAGAACAAACTTTTTGTTTTTCACCATCAATCAACAAAGGTTGTAGATTTGGGTGCTGACGACGAGGAACGCGGCGTTTACTGTGGGAAACGTGGTTAGCGCGAGCGCTGCCTTTTCCGCACAAGTCACATAGTTTACTCATAAAATTGATTATTTAGAGGTAATAAGATATAATGAATGAGCTAAGTATACTATTTTAAGACTTTTTTGTCAATATGGACATCTTATCCCTGGTTTTCTATTTTTTAATCATCATACCGTCGGCTATTATTCACGAATATGCTCACGGCTGGATGGCCTTTCAGCTGGGCGATAATACGGCTAAATACGCCGGTAGACTGACGATAGACCCACGTGCCCACATTGATAAATGGGGTACGATTTTGATGCCGCTGGGGCTATTTTTGCTCACTGGCGGTCGCTTTATGTTTGCTTACGCCAAACCAGTGCCTTATAACCCTTATAACCTCAAAAATCAAAAATGGGGGCCGGCGTTGGTAGGTCTGGCTGGGCCGTTTGCTAATTTATTGTTGGCAATTTGTTTTGGTGTGATGGTGAGACTATTTCCAAATAGTTTGGCCGCACCGTTTTTAGTAATCATCGTAATTTCCAATATTAGTTTGATGGTGTTTAATCTTTTGCCAATTCCACCATTGGATGGTTCAAAGATTTTATATGCCGTCTTGCCAAATTCGGCTTACAAGTTGCGTGCGTTTTTGGATAAGTATGGTTTTGTAATTTTACTTTTCTTTGTTTTCTTTTTGTTTGATTTGCTACGTCCTTTGATAGATGGTTTGGTAAGTTTAATTGTTGGCTAGTATGTTACCGGTAATGACTGTTTCGGAATTTATTGAACAAGTCAACGGAATTATTGCCGGCGAGTTTGTCATTGAGGGTGAAGTATCACAATACAAAATATCTCAAGGCAAGTGGATCTTTTTTGATCTTAAAGATGATAAGGCAGTAGTAAATTGTTTTGCTACTGTTTTTAATTTAACTCATCCGTTGGAAGATGGGATGAAAATTCGTGTGCTAGGCTATCCGAAAGTACATGATAAAAGTGGGCGGTTTAGTGTGACTGTGCAAAAGGTAGAATTGGTTGGCGAAGGCAGTTTAAAGAAAGCCTATTTATTGCTCAAGAAAAAATTAGAGGATGAGGGATTGTTTGCAATCGAACGTAAACGAGCTTTGCCAAAAATTCCGATGAAGGTTGGCGTAATTGCTTCGCGCGATAGTGCGGCCTTTGGAGATTTTATTCGAATTTTAAATAATCGTTGGGGTGGAGTAGAAGTTAATTTATTTCATGTCGTGGTGCAGGGTGAACAAGCGCCGTTGGAAATTACGCAAGCATTTAATTATTTTAATACACACGATACCGGTTGCGAAGTGTTGGTTTTAATTCGTGGTGGTGGATCGCTGGAAGATCTGGCGGCTTTCAATAGTGAAGAAGTAGTGCGCGCGGTGTATGGCAGTAAAATACCGGTAGTCTGTGGAGTGGGTCATGAACGTGATGAATCACTGGCGGATTTTGTGGCCGATCGTCGCGCGTCTACTCCGTCTAATGCGGCGGAAATCGTGGTGCCGGATAAAGCAGATTTTTTAAATGAGCTGGATTTTTCGCTTGAACACATTTTTAGTTCAATGCAAAATAAGATTCATCGCTGGCGTCGATTGGTTGAACAAAATTTGTATACAATCAGTTCGGTGCTGGAAGCACCATTGCAAAAATGTCGTAATTTGATTCTGGATTTTAATCGGGTACCACAAACATTGCAATCGGTTTTGAGCCAGCGCCAAGCGTTTGTGTTGTCCGCCCAAAGACTATTTAAAAATGTGGATCCAAAGCGAGTATTGAAACGCGGGTATAGTATAGTCAAAAACGCCAAAGGTGTTTTGGTAAAGGACGCAAAACAATTAGACATCGGAGCGGAATTTGTGGTAGAATTTGGGCAAGGAAGTGTGCTGGGTGAAGTGCTTGATCCTAAAAATAAAAAGATTAAACAAGGTAAATTATTATAAATATGGCCATTGATAAAAAATTTAATTTTGCGAAGTCTTATCAAGATTTGCAAAAGATAGTGGAGTGGTTTGAAAAAGAAGAAGTGGATTTGGAAGAGGGTATTACCAAATTTGAAGAGGGGTCAAAGATTGTCACGGACCTCAAAAATTATTTGGAAAAAATGGAAAATAAAATTAAAGAATTAAAAAAATAATGTATGTCTCTATTACTTCGTTGGTTGTTTAGCGCCATGTCTTTGATGTTGGTCGCATATTTCGTGCCTGGTATTGCGGTGGTTAGTTTTTATTCGGCGCTGTGGGCCGCATTGGTACTAGGTTTGGCTAATGCTTTGATTCGTCCAATCTTGGTAATTTTAACTTTGCCAATAAATATTTTGACACTAGGTCTATTTACATTAGTTATCAACGCTCTGCTTTTTTGGTTGGCTTCGACCGTGGTAAAAGGTTTTAGCGTCAGTGGTTTTTGGCCGGCTTTTTGGGGTGCTTTGGCGACTTCAATTGTGAGTGGAATTTTAAATAGTGTTTTCAATAAGTAATTATGAACAGGACAATAAAATTATTGTTATATTCTTCTATTTTTGTTGATTCTGGATTTGGCTTTGTTGAACCAATATTAGCCATTTTTATAAAAGACAACTTGGTAGGTGGTAGTATTTTGACTGC
>CAIOJG010000179.1 GCA_903858555.1 Candidatus Magasanikiibacteriota bacterium | reverse complement strand
CCTACACGACGCTTTCCGATCTAACTTCAGCTGTTTTTTAAACTTATCCACATCTTCCTTTTTAGGAAAATAAGCCTCATTCTTGGCTAAATCCAGCACTTTCAAACTCAAAAACCCGCCATTCACCCAAGTGCCGTATTTCAAAATCAAATTAAAATCCCGCTTTTTCTTCAAATGCTGTTCTTTTGTGTACATAATTTTAGAGGAGGGTCGATTAGGTATTGATTTTCGCGGCGCCCACTGTTTGAAGTGCCGAGAACTCAACTTGATTGATTGTATAAAGACAAATTCGGCACGAGTTTGGGCGCAAGAAAATTAATACCTATGAGACCCGACGATACTATTATATCACAAAACAAACTCCCGACAGAAGTCGGGAGTTTATTTTATCGGTTAGTTTTTCTTAGCAATTTTCCAGATTTTTCATCGGAAACTGTCAATTTCTTGCGTCCCTTAGCGCGACGGCGAGAAAGTACTGTGCGGCCGTTTTTAGTAGCCATTCTCTCTAAAAATCCGTGGGCTTTAGCGCGATGTTTTTTATTTGGTTGATACGTTCGTTTTGTTGCCATACGTTTATATTTAAATTACCTAATGAGTATATCACATTATTGCGTTTTAGTCAACAATCCACAGAATCCACAAGTTATCCACAGGTTTCACACTTTTAGGCCAAATTTTCGGTTTGTAAAGCCAAATTTTTATGCTAAAATTGTCATAACTTTTAAGAAATAAACAATTTATGACTAATAATGAAATCTGGCAGGCGGTATTATCCGAACTAGAACTTACCATTTCCAAGGCTAATTTTAATACTTGGTTTAAGAATACCGGCATTGTCACTTTTCAAGAAGGACGCGTAGTTTTATGCGCTCCAAACACCTTTACCCAGGCCTGGATTGAGAAAAAACACCACCATCAGATTATCCAGTCTTTAGAAAGAATTACTTCCTTGCCAATTAAAAAATTGGAATACAAGATTGAAAACATTAAAAACGTAGTAGAGCAAACCATCAACACCAGCTTTTTACCTTCCGTCAGTCAAGAACAGGAAAAAGCGGCCATTGTTCAGCCTGCTCAAGCGGTTCCAGTTATTTCCGCCGGCTTTACTATCAATCCGAAATATACTTTTGACAGCTTTGTAGTAGGTAAAGGGACTGAGTTGGCCTTTGCAGCCGCCAAAGCCGTTGCTGACCGTCCTGGCGAGGCCTACAACCCACTCTTTATCTATGGTGGCGTAGGTTTAGGAAAAACCCACTTGCTCCAAGCCGTTGGCAACGAGCTTTTACGCAAAAATCCAGCGACCAGCATCATGTATGTCAGTGCAGAAAAGTTTACAAACGACTTTGTCACCTCTTTACGCAGTGGCGGCGCTCGTGATTTCCAAAACCGCTACCGCACCATCGACGCTCTTTTGATCGATGATATCCAATTCATTGCCGGCAAAGACGCTTCTCAGGAATCATTTTTCCACACCTTCAATGAATTACACCAATCCAATAAACAAGTTATCCTCACTTCCGATCGCCCACCAAAATCTATCCCAGCTTTAGAGGACCGTCTTAAATCTCGCTTTGAATGGGGTATGATTGTCGACGTCTCCGCTCCAGACTTTGAAACTCGTGTCGCTATTTTGGGTAAAAAATGCCAAGAGAAAAATTTTATCTTGGATGAAAAACTTTTAAACACCGTCGCTACCATTGTTCAAAGCAATATTCGCGAACTCGAAGGCGCCCTCAACAAGATTATTGCTTATCACCAATTAAAAAATATGTCCCCAACCACTGAATCTATCAAATCCCTGCTTTCCAGCTTTGATTCCTCGTCCGCTCGTCGCAGTGTTACCGCCGCTCAAGTGATTGAAGTGGTTTGTGAATTCTTTTCTGTTACCAATGCCGACGTTTGTGGCAAAAGTCGCGAAAAGAAACTTTCTTACCCTCGCCAGATAATTATGTATTTGCTCAGAAATGACCTAAAAATGTCTTTCCCTTCTATAGGTGACGAACTCGGTGGTCGTGATCACACCACTGCCATGCATGCCAATGAGAAGGTTACCAGAGATATTGAAGAGGATTTAAAACTAAAACAAGAAATCGAATTAATTCGCCAAAGATTATACATAAATAATATTTAATAATTTCGTTTTTTCGCTAGGGTGTGCGTTTCTTGTGAACAACCTGTTAATGGAGCTGTTGAAAAAACAATCACTTATTAACAGAAGAAAGTTATCCCCAAAAAAAGTGAAATTGATACACAGGAACTTAAAAAGTTATTCAAAAATTATCCACTCGATTATTGGCTAATATAAAAGAAAAGAACGACTTATTCTACTTATCCACCGCCTTATTAGTATTATTATATTTATATATATAATCGTTATACACTATGAAAATTACTTGCACCCGAGACAACCTAGTAAAAGCCCTTTCCATTGTCGGAAGCATCTCCAATAAAAGTGTAAACCTTCCAGTGTTGGGTAATGTATTGATAAAAGCCGATGATCAAAAAACTGAAATCATCGCGACCAATCTTGAGTTGGCGGTAATTGCTCATATCCGATCTAAAGTAGACGAACCAGGATCTTTTACGGTACCAGCCAGAACACTGACTGAATTTGTTGGGTTGCTGTCTGATGAAAAAATCGAAATGGAATTACAAGGAAGTGAATTGGTGATAACTTGTGGAAAGTCTTCCACTAAAATAAAAGGAACTTCAGCTGAAGAGTTTCCGGTTATTCCTTCTGCCTTAGACGGTTCCGGATTTTTGTTTGATGCCCAGGATTTAAAAAGCGGCTTATCTCAAACTATTTCCTCTTTAGCAAAATCTGAAGTCCGCCCAGAACTTTCCGGTATGTATTTTGGTTTTAATACTTCTTATTATAAAGGTTTGATTTTGGCTGCTACCGACAGTTATCGTTTGGCTGAAAAGAAAATAAAAGTACAACAGGGTGAAGGCGAATTTAAAATAATTGTACCAGGAAGAACTTCTCAAGAAATTGTTAGGATTTTATCTTTGGCTGAAGATGAAAATAAAGAAAAAAATGTTCGTGTCTTGGTTGGAGAAAATCAAATCGCGATGCATTATGGAAATGTGCAATTGATTTCGCGTTTGGTAGAAGGAAATTATCCGGACTACGCCCAAATCATTCCAAAAGACTTCAAGACGGTCTGTGCCTTCGATACTGCTAAGATGATCAAAGAGATCAAGATGGCGAGCTTATTCACGACCCTAGGGGTAAATGCGATATCCTGTGTGATCAGCGGTAAAGAGGGTGTTATCAAATTAGCTTCTACTTCTTCGCAGACTGGTGAATATAGTTCTGAAATCGCGGCGGATGTAAACGGTGAAGATAATTCTATTATGTTGAATCACCGTTATGTGCTCGATGGACTAAGTAATGTCAAAAATGAAAGCACCATCTTTAAAATGGTTAGTGCTGATAGTCCATGTTTGTTAGTGCCTAAAGAAGACGAAACGTTTTTGTATATAGTAATGCCTATTCGTCAGTAAATTTTCAAAAACAAAACAGCACACATAATCACCTTTGCGCTCTCCTCGCCGTGTGAACGGCTCAGGGTATCGCCTGCGGGCTCAAAATCCGCTTAAAGGTAATTATGTGTGCTGTTTTGTTTTTTCTATATACTGAATTTTATTTCATTATAATATTCAAGTCTTTTGTTTCGGCATGTCCTGTTTTGTCAGTGATTACACCTCTTAATATATATGAGCCGGCACCTGGATAAGTTTTCCATACAAACGACAATGTTCCGTCGTCGGCCAAAGAATCTTGGGTTGGGTCAAAGCTGTAAATACTTTTTCCTTTACCTGTTCCTTTGATGAGTTGGATTTTAATATCTTTGGCTTCGTTCCATAGGATTGGTTTTAAGGCCACAGTTCTTGGGAAGTCGGTTTTGTTTATCACAACATTGTCCACATCAGCCCAACTAAAAGTTGCCGGATCAAATTTGTCAGACACGAAGAAACTCACTTGGTCTGTTCCGCCGTTGCCCTGGTCATCGATGGCGGAAACTTTTAATACATGTCCAGGGGTATAAAGTTTGTCGAATGTGTAGGAAAAATCAAATGGAAATTGATCGCTGGTGCCAACTTGTTTGTCGTCGATCGAATAGGTGACTTCTTTTACACCGCGTGGAGCAGTAGCGGTTATTTTAATATCTACTTGTCTTCCTGAAACACTCTGGTTACTAGCTGGTGAAATTATTTTTACTTGTGGAGTTAATTCGGGGTTATAATTGGCATCATCATATTCAGTTGGTGGTTCTTCCAATATCAAGTTTTTACCGGCAGCATTTTGTTTGTCCACCCAAGCTTTTAAACCATCTTCCCAATTTTGGTATTGTGGGTCGCTGGCTGGATCGGTTGGTGCTGGTCCACGCGGATCGTCTTTGTTTACGTATTGTAAAATATCATGAGGTGGCAAATAAGTTCTTTCTTCAATCACGGCATCAGGTGTCGAGGTGGTTGCGATTTTTCCGTTTAATTTATTTATTTTTAATTTTATTCCACCATCAGCTCCACGCAGCACTGGTTTGAGGGCGTCATTTGGTGGAGGCAAAGGAAAAGTTTCTGGGGTGGTGCTGGCTAATGCAGCTTTCATAAATTGATTCCAGATTAATCCAGCCAACATATTACCTCCACCTTTCATTGGTGACGGAATGGTGTTGCCGACCCAAACGCCGGTTGCGAGAGAAGGTGTGTAACCCATAGTCCAGGCATCTTTGTAATCATTGGTAGTACCGGTTTTGGCCGCGACTGCACGGTCAGGCAAAGTTAAGGTGCTGTTATGTCCAAAAGTAATCGCACGTGCGTTGTCATCAGTTAATATGCTGGTAATAGTTGCGGCTAGGTCTGGTGTTACAGCGACTGTTCCGGAAGCATCTTGCCACTCTGATAAAACGTTATCTTTATCGTCGGTAACTTTTAAAATACTAACCGATGGATGGAAAACACCGTTGTCAGCTAAAGTGGCATAGCCGTTGGTATGTTCAAGTAAATTTACTTCAGCACCACCAAGCACCAAACTCAAACCAGGATCACCGGTAAAAGTGGTATAACCAAAACGTTTGGCAAAATCTATAGCATTTTGCGTGCCCACTAAATACAAAGCCTTCACCGCCGGAATGTTAAATGAGTTTCCAAGAGCGGTGCGAATAGTTAAAAGTCCGTGTTCTTTATTATCATAATTTTTTGGGGTATATTTACTGCCGTTTCTTTGGTCAAAGTTAGTGACGGTATCGTATAAAACAGTGTCTGGGGTATATCCTTTTTCAAAAGCCGCAGTATATACAAATGGTTTAAAAGATGACCCAGGTTGGCGTTTGCCTAAAACTGCCACATTGAATTGTCCGTCAATTTCATCGTTGTAAAAATCACGTGAACCAACCATCGCTAAAATTTGTGCTGTTTTTGGATCAATGGCTACCAAAGCGGCATTGTTGGCGTTGGCAGTTTTGGCAAATTTATCGCCGTTTTCTTTTACTATTTTTTCAGCCATTTTTTGTTTGTCATAATCAAGCGTGGTGATTACTTTTAAACCGCCTTCATCAACTGCTTTTTCTCCAAATTGATCAGCTAAAAGTTGTTTCACGTATAAAACAAAATGTGGTGCATCTGCCAAATCGCCATTATGATAAAAACGCAAAGCTTCATTTTGAGCGGCTGTTTCTTGATCGGTGGTAATGTATCCTTGGTCGGCCATTAATTTTAAAACAGTATCACGACGATCATGCAAAGCATTGAGGTCATTCATATAGCGACTAGGAGCTTGGATTAGAGCAGCCAAGGTTGCCGCTTCAGACAAGTCGATATCTTTGGCGCTTTTATGAAAATAACTCTGTGAAGCAGCCTCAACCCCATAGTTGGTAGATCCAAACGGAACCTCATTTAAATACATTTTGATGATTTCGTCTTTAGAGTATTTTTTTTCTAACTGCAAAGCCAAGATCGCTTCTTTTATTTTTCTAAAAATAGAACGCTCGTCTCCTACTAAAGTATTTTTTATAAGTTGCTGAGTTAAAGTTGAAGCACCGCCAGAACCAACTTTACGACCGATTAGGTCATAAAAACCGGCGCGTAAAATACTACGGATTTGAATGCCGGAGTGGGTATAGAAACCTTTGTCTTCTATGGATATTACTGCTTTTGGTAAGTAAGGGTTAACTTGGTCTAAATTTACCAAAGTCCTTTTTTGATTTTGGTAAGCTTCATATAGAAGGTGGGTACCGGTACGGTCATATATCTTGGTACTTTGCCAAATTTGGCGATCGCTCAAATGATTTGGGTCGGGTAAATCTCGGCTCACATAGGCCAGTAGAGCGATGCCGGAGATTACCAAAACCAAGATTAGTGATCCAACAAAGTACCAGAAGTTTTTCATAAAATTTCCACCACGTCCTCGGCTGGTATCATAAGTTTCTTCCGAATTTTGAATCACACGACGTTTTCTTTTGTTAAAAAAAGGAATATTCATTTATTTTGGATTAAATACTTCTACATTATACTACTTGACCTATAGTATTGACAAATATGGGGTTTTGTGGTAACATAAGCCGTTAAGAACGAGGGATATCTTATAAAGGTATCTTTTTTAATTAACAGAAAGTGGCTAATTTTAGCCAAAGTATCATGAACAAATTTAAAACAATCAAAATTTCTCTAATCTTAGCGGTTTTTGCCTTAGAAATGGCTTTTCCAAATCAGGTAAAAGCAGCTCAATTGGAGGTTTTGCCTAAAGACAGTCAAAATGACTTTTCTTTGATGGAAACGGCTGAGGGGAAATTGGTATATACTACTGATAGTGCTTTGAAGCCGCATAAGGTGGTCAGGGCCATTTTAACTGCCTATTCCTCTACGCCGGACCAAACTGACTCTGATCCATTTACAGCTGCCTCTGGTAAACGTGTGTATGACGGGATGGTAGCGGCCAATTGGCTACCCTTTGGTACTAAGATTAAAATTCCTTCATTATATGGGGAGAAGATCTTTACAGTGGATGACCGTATGAACGCCCGTTATGGATATGGTCGTATGGATATCTGGATGAATGGTGAACGTAAGACTATCAATGCTTTTGGGGTGAAAAAGGTGGATATTGAAGTCTATTATACTGAAAAGTACGCCAAAGTGGCTAAGGCTGACAACAATATATAATACACTTAACCGTTGTTATAATTACATTTAATTGTACTTAAAGCTCGGTCGGTTACCTTTGAGCGGGCTTAT
>CAIOJG010000178.1 GCA_903858555.1 Candidatus Magasanikiibacteriota bacterium | reverse complement strand
CCCAAATGTAATGCTCGGACCAAGTGAAGATGCTGGGATTGTAGAAATAGTAAAAGATAATGCCGGACATAAATATGGCATCGTGATGAGTCATGAATCGCACAACCATCCATCACAAATCGTGCCCTATGAAGGTGCCGCGACCGGTATTGGCGGCAATGTCCGTGATATTGCGTGTATGGGTGCTAAAGTAATCGCCAATGCGGACCCCCTACGCTTTGGACAAATAACTGAGCACAAAACTAAATGGATAAATGATGGCGTGGTGTCCGGTATTGCCGGCTATGGCAATCCGATTGGTGTACCATGTTTAGCTGGTGATGTTTATTATAATGAAAGTTATAATGATAATTGTTTGGTCAATGTGGTGTCGCTCGGAGTTCTACGCGATGATGAAATTATCCATTCTTTTGCGCCAAAAAATGCGGACGGTTATGATTTAATTTTAGTTGGCAAACCAACTGACAACAGTGGTTTTGGTGGCGCAAGTTTTGCTTCTGTCGAGCTGGACGAAAAACAAAAAGAACAAAATAAAGGTGCAGTGCAAGAACCAAATGCTTTTCTGAAAAGACATTTGCTAAAAGCAATGTACACTTTGTTTGAAAAATTAAAAGAGCAAAACCTGATGGACAAAGTTGGTCTCAAAGATTTAGGTGCGGGTGGAATTGCTTGTGCCAGTGTGGAACTCGCCGATGGTGCTGGTTATGGTGCAACCGTAAATTTGGATTTAGTGCACAAAAGCATGGACGGGTTGCGTCCGGCTGTATATTTATGTTCTGAAACTCAAGAAAGATTTATGTGGGTCGCTCATCCAGAGGTGACACCGATAATTTTAAAACATTTTAACGAAATTTTTGATCTGCCAAATATTTCCAAAGGCGCGATGGCGAGCGTGGTGGGCAAAATTACTTCTGATGGCATGTATACAGTGACGGCGAATGGCGAAGAAATTGTCAAAGCCAAAGCTTCGGATGTGACCAGTGGTCTTTTGTATGACCGTCCATTTTCCGCACCACAGAAAAATTTATCCGAACCAGAATTATCTGAACCAACAAATTACAATGAAATATTTTTGAAAATTTTAGGACATGAAAACGTAGCTTCGCGCGAACCGATTTATGATCACTACGATAAAAATGTCCAAGGCCTCACCGTGATTGAACCAGGTGAAGCGGATGCCGGTGTGATGCAACCATTTAAAGATGAAAAATATCCGGAAGAAATAAAAAAGATTGGTATTGCCCTCAAAGTGGATCAGAATCCACAGTACTGCCAAGTGGATGCGTATTGGGGTGGTATCAATTCGGTGGTAGAAGCAATGCGCAATGTGGCCGCGGTAGGTGCAATTCCTTACGCTTTAAGTGATTGTCTAAATTTTGGTAATCCAGAAAAACCAGAACAGATGTGGGAATTTGTCGAAGGCACACGCGGCGTGGCTGAAGCGGCCAAAGGCATTCATTTAAAAGATTATCCTCAGTCCGCGGTACCGATTATTTCAGGCAATGTTTCTTTATATAATGAATCCAAAGGCAAACCAATCGCACCAACTCCGGTGATTGCTTGTTTAGGAAAATTGGCGGACGTGACCAAAGCGATCACGATGAGTTTCAAAAAAACCGACTCTACCCTATTTTTGATTGGTGCTCGCCAAGATGAATGTGGTGGCAGTGTGTATTACAATTTATTTGGACAGCTCGGTGCCAATGTACCAAAACCAAATTTAGACGAAGTGGAAAAAGAAATTTTTGCTTTGACGGATGCAATTGATGCTGGCTTGGTTTTAGCTTCGCATGATATTTCTGACGGTGGTATCGCTACTACACTTGCTGAAATGAGTTTTAAAAATGAAATTGGATGTGAAGTAAACATCACTGGTGATTTACGAACAGACAAAAAACTGTTTGGTGAGACTGGTGGTTTTGTGATTGAAGTAGAAAATAAAAATATTGAAGCAGTAAAAAATATATTTGCCAAACGTGAATTGGCTTTAATAGAGATCGGTAAAACTACAGCTGATAAAAAATTAAAGATAAACAATATTGATACCGACTTATCACAGGCCAAACAAATTTGTACTGATGGTTTACGAAACAAACTCTAATATGAAACCAAATAAAAAAATCACCTACTCATCCTCCGGTGTCAATTACAGCGATATTGATCCGATAAAAAAACTGGCACAAAATTCTGCTCAGTCCACTGCTTTGAATTTAAAAAAATCTGGCTTCAGTGAAATCTCCGCTTCACGCGGTGAATCAGCTTATGTTTGGCAACAGGGAAATATTTTGATGGCTTCAGTAATTGAAGGTTTGGGAACAAAAAATCTCGTGGCTGATGCCATGAAAAAATCCGGCAAAACTTATTATGATGTGGTGGCTCATGATACGGTCGCCACTATTATCAATGATTTGGTGTCTGTTGGTGCCAAACCGCTGTCTCTGCATGCCTACTGGGCCGTGGGCGACAGTAAGTGGCTCGGCGACAAACAACGCATGAAAGATTTGAT
>CAIOJG010000177.1 GCA_903858555.1 Candidatus Magasanikiibacteriota bacterium | reverse complement strand
GTTTGTAAATATGGTTTTTTATTGTAGTAATTTTCATTTGGTACAAAAGTATAAGTCTGGATATTACCAGTTGTATCTTTGACCATCTTGGAAAATTTCCAAGCACCCGAACCAATTGGTTGAATATTTAATTTGGCTAAACGAATATTGGTTGGCGGAATTTCAGACCAAGCGTGCTCTGGCAAAATGCCAATAGTGAGGCTTTGTAAAAAAGGAGCGTAGGGTGTTTTTAAAGTAAAACGGACGCTATTGTCACCGGTTTTGTCTACACGCACCCCTTGAAATGAGGCAATCAACGGTGAGCCGGATTGGGCATTTTGTATCATATCAAATGTGTACAAAATATCATCCGCGGTCAAAGGTTCGCCGTCAGACCATTTTAGATTAGGTTTTAATGTAATATCGTAAGTTTTTTGGTCATCACCAATACTGAAGCTGTCCGCTAAATCATTCACAATCTTACCATTTTCATACTTGAAAAGTCCGGAATATATTAGTTTGGTGAGATCGGCATCAATATCGTTGGTAGAAGCAAAAATTGGGTTGATGTATTTTGGTTGTCCGACTAAACCTTCGGAATACTCACCGCCGTTTTTTGGCACCAAGACAGAATTGGTAGATATAATGTAGCTAGCCCAGCCAATCAATGCAATAAAAAGCAGTCCGGTCGCGCCGATTAGAACGTTTTTTTCCTTTTTATCCAAAAAACTGCCCAAATACTTGAGTTGTTTAAAACTAGGCAAGGATTTGCCTTGAGTTTGCCTGAGAAGTTTCAGATCAAAATGACTGCTCCGGCCGGATTTTTCGCTTTTAAAAGGCGAAAAGATGGAAGAAAATTTCCAGCTCATTGACTAAAATTTAAAGCCGGTTTTTAGATAACCAGGCGTACGACGGACATGACCAATAAAACCACGGCCAAGCCGATAGTAATATAATGAAGAATTTTATCAAGACCACGACGGGTGCTGTAGACATTGCCAGAACCGCCAAAAGCCGCTCCCAAACCAGAACCTTTTTGCTGTAAAAGCACAACAATTGTGAAAATAATGGCTAAGATTAGCTGAATTGAATTTAAAATTGTCTCTTTCATAAGGGTTTAATCGTTCCCGATTTTAGTGCAGGGAATCTTTAATATGAGATAGTGTACCACCAAAGCAGTCTTTAGTCAATATGGAGTATTGATTTTTCTGGAATTATGGTATAATATTTCCATCTAAAAAATATTATGGATTCAACAAATTTTACGCCTCCTTTGCGTTGGTATCAAAAGTTTAGTGGCATTATGCTGGTGTCGATAGTCACGGTATTGATTGTGGGGGTTTTGTTTTTTGGTGGCACTACAATATATTATTATTGGCAGATTAAAAATGGCAATGGCGCGTTTTTATTTCAAAAATTTTATGGTGGTTTTTCGGCTGATGTAAAAAATACAGACCAGTCCGGAACTTTCGATAGAAAAACTTTGGAATTAGGCACTGCTCCATTTTTAGGGGCGAACAACCCTAAAGTGACAATAGTGGAATTTGTGGATTTCAAATGCCCTTATACCAAGGCCGAAGAACCAATTATCCGCCAGGTGATGCAAAAATATGGCAATAAAGTAAAATTGATTGTGCGTAATTTTCCGGTTGAAAGTACCCATCCCGGGTCAAATCAACTTTCGATTTTAGCGATGTGTGCCAATGAGCAGCATTATTATTGGCCGTTTCATGATTGGTTTTTTGATAATCAAGAAAGTCTGGGCGAAGATTTAAGTGATGATGATATCGCGACGTTGGCGACACATTTTGATTTGGATTTGCCAAAAATGAAAGCTTGCATGGACGGACAAGAAATGAAAACAGTTGTGAACAAAGATTATTCCGATGCCGCCAGTTTTGGTATTGGTGGTACACCAACTTTTTTTATCAATGGTGAAAAAGTGGAAGGTGTCATACCGTTTGATACTTGGGATGGTTTTTTGAAAAATTTAAAATAAATTATGAAGAAAATTATTTTGGTTTTGGCACTTTGTTTTATTTTGATGCCATTAAAATCACAGGCTGATGTATCATCAGCTTTTAACCCAATGTGTTGGTCACAAAAAGATTGTGATGCTGTACATAAAACATACAATTCCGCCTATAAACCAGGTGAAGGTTGGCTAAATTCCGATGCTCCGTGCACTGGCGACTGGGGAAAATGCTTAGCGCCTGGGAAAACTGTAACAGAAATTTCCTTTGGCGGTCAAAATAGTTTTACCGATATTGGGCAATTTTTTAAATCAAATTATAATTTAGCCTTGAGTTTAGCCGGACTTTTGGCGGTGATTATGATCATTGTGGCTGGTGTCCAGTGGACGGTATCGGGCGGAAATAGTGAAATGATTACGAGTGCTAAAACTAGAATTGGCGGTGCCTTGGTTGGCTTGGTAATCGCTTATTTATCTTATGTTATTTTGAATACTATCAATCCGGCTTTGGTAGATTTGCATTTGCCACAGACTTGGATGATTAGACCGCAATTATTAACAAAAGATACATGCAAAGATATGCCTGCTGGCACTAAATTTGCTCCAGCGGCTGATCCTGGCATAGTGCCAGATAAAGCTAATTATGCCAAAGTTAAGAGTTTTGATTTTACTTATGATATGACCGATATCGCTAGTTTAAGGAAAAATTTTAAATGTGGTGCTAGTTTGTTTATGGAAAATGGTAATGGTCAAACTTGTACTGGGGATGTGTGTACTGCCTCTGACGCAGATCATGTTGCGGTTTGTACGGATGCCAACACTTCGTCTGATCCAAAGAACCCCCACCAATGTATAGATGGTAATTTAATAGGCGTTGTTTATAACAGCTCTCCGTTTAAAGGAGATTTGGCTAGTATGGCAAAACAACTATTCATAGGAGGAGGAGCTGCTTGGAGTGATCCACCTCTTCGAGATAATGTTTTTAATGATTTTGAAATGGTTCCTATTTGTGGAAAGGGAGTAGCTGTGTCAACTCTGGGTGTTGCTAAAAGCATTCTTGAACTTTTGGATGTGTCTGGATCAGGCAGTGAAAAAACAATAAAAGTAGAAGATATTGGTGGCGGAAAACAGCGCATAACCTTAAATATGTCTATTAGTAAAATTATGCAGGAATATAATTTTTGTGAGACCTATTCCAATTTTAAAGGGTTTGCGCTTAACCTTGGTTTTAATGGTGCGCTCAAGCTGTGTTTTGCAAGAAAAGATTTTGCTCATACCGCTGAGCAACATATGATTGGTAAAAATGGTGTTGACTTAGGAGATACTTTTTATTTTTTTGATAAACATTCATCGGAAATTCCTGTTGATTATTTATTTAGTGTTCAGGATCTAAAGAATGGTGTTGTACTCAATATTGACGCCGCAAAGGTTACTAGTTTTTTTTGTGATACAAACGGTGATAGTCCCGCACACTTGAGTACGTATGGTTATTTAATTGGTAAATAAATGTTATGCCAAATAGTAGTTTAACAATCCGTGGCGCTCGCGTCCACAATCTAAAAAATGTCAGTGTCGAAATTCCAAAAAATAAGCTGGTGGTAATCACCGGCTTATCTGGTTCTGGAAAATCTTCTTTGGCTTTCGATACCATTTACGCCGAAGGTCAGCGTCGCTATGCCGAGTCTTTGTCCGCTTACGCTCGTCAGTTTATGGATATGCAGAATAAACCGGATATCGATGGTATCGATGGTTTGTCTCCAACCATTGCGATTGATCAAAAAATTTCTACCCAAAATCCACGTTCGACGGTGGGTACGGTGACAGAAATTTATGATTATTTGCGTTTGCTATTTTCACGAGCCGGTACTCAATATTGTCCAGATTGTCACGAGGTGGCGGCTTTTACCAGTGCTGGTGATATTGTCGAGACCGCGCGTAAATTGGCGCGCAAAGCCACACCGGTTTTGATTCTGTCACCGGTCGTTCATCAAAATATCATTGATCCAAAAACAACTATCGAATTAGTTGAGCGCTCTGGATATGATAACGTTCGTCTTGATGGTAAAGTGATGAAAATTCATGATCTAGTAAAATGTCATTTTGAAACCGGTGAAAAACATGATTTGGAAATCGTGATTGGAAAAATAAATGATGTAAAAAAAGATGATCCTTATAAAGCGGTAAATGTGGCTTTGGATCTGAGTAACGGCGCTTGTGTGCTGTCGGTAAAAGGTGAAGAAGTTTATTTGACTACATTTTCTTATTGTAAAAATTGTGGTCGCAAAATGCCGGAGCTGGATGTCCGTGGCTTTAGTTTTAATAGTCCGTTTGGTGCTTGTCCGCGTTGTACCGGTCTGGGTGTGACGATGGAAGTGGACGCTGAGCTCGTGATGCCAAATACTCGTTTGTCTTTATCACAAGGGGCGATTCAACCGTGGATGCGTATTACCGGAAATCAGGCTTGGTATACCAAACTTTTGGCCGCCGTCTCGGCGCGTCATAATTTTTCTTTGGATTTAGCGGTGGCGGATTTGCCGTCACGAGTTTTGGATTTGGTGTTGTATGGCACGAGCGATGATGTCTACGAGATTGAAAATAAAAAAATTACTTTCTCTGGCGTGGTTTCGGATTTATTAAAAAGACATTTGGAAACAAACTCGGAATATGTCCGCAAAGAGATAGAACAATATATGCGTGAAAAGACTTGTCCGGTTTGTGCCGGTAAGCGTTTGCGTCAAGAATCTTTGTGGGTAAAAATTCATGATTATAATATTGCGGACGTTTCTTCTTTAAGCATTGACGAAGTTTTGGAAATGTTGAAAAAATATACAACCGTGGTAGCTAAAGACGAAAAAGACGTAAAAGCTAAAATTTTTGATACGATTTTAAAAGAAATGCGCCCGAGATTACAAAATCTCACTCAAGTTGGTTTGGGATATTTGAGTTTGGATCGCTCGATGAATACACTTTCCGGTGGTGAAGTGACGCGTGTGCGTTTGGCCACTCAGTTGTCTTCCGGTTTGACCGGTGTCATTTATATTTTGGATGAACCGTCGGTTGGTTTGCATTCTCGCGATAATGATAAATTGATCTCGACTTTAAAATATTTACGTGATTTAGGAAATACCGTGATCGTGGTAGAACACGATGGTGCGATGATGGCCGCCGCCGATTATCTGATTGACGTTGGTCCTGGGGCGGGTATCTATGGTGGTAAAATTGTATCTCAAGGTACTTATGAACAAGTGAAGAAAGATAAAAATTCTGTGACCGGTGCCTATCTCAGTGGTCGTGATAGTATCTATGAGCCGGAACCAAAAAATGCTAAAAAAGAAAAAAAGAAAACCGAATTTTTGTCATTGATTGGGGCGAGCGCTTTCAATTTAAAAAATGTTTCGGTGGATTTTCCGCTCAACAAAATGATTTGTGTCACGGGTGTATCCGGATCCGGCAAGTCTACTTTGGTGATTGATGTCTTGGCAACCGCTTTGAGTAAACATTTTTTCCGCTCCAAAGAAGAACCGGGTGCTTATAAAGAAATAAAAGGTTTGGAAAATATCGATAAAGTAATCTCTATCGACCAGGTCGCTATCGGACGCACACCGCGTTCCAATCCAGCTACTTATACCGGTATTTTTACCTTGATTCGTGATTTGTTTTCTGCTTTGCCGGAAGCGCGAATGCGTGGTTATGATGCCGGTAAATTTAGTTTCAATGTTAAAGGCGGTGGACGTTGTGAAGCCTGTGCCGGTGAAGGTTATGTGCGAATTCCAATGCAATTTTTGGCCGATGTTTTCATGACATGTAATGAGTGTAATGGTACGAGATATAATCAAGAAGTTCTAGAAGTGCATTATTTGGATAAAAATATTGCAGAAGTTTTAAACATGACCGTGGAGGAAGCATTTAAATTTTTCAGTGGGGTGTCGTCTTTGTCGGACAAATTAAATATTTTACGCAATGTTGGTTTGGGTTATTTGACACTAGGACAACCAGCCACAACATTATCTGGTGGTGAAGCACAACGCATAAAACTCGCGACCGAATTGGCGCGTGTATCGACCGGTAATACTTTGTATATTTTAGATGAACCAACTACCGGTTTGCATTTTGAAGATATTAAACGATTGTTGCGAGTATTAAAACAATTGGTAGAAAAAGGTAATACCGTTTTAATTATCGAACACAATTTGGATGTTATCCGATCGTGTGATTGGGTAGTCGAACTTGGTCCAGAAGGTGGCAAAGGTGGAGGTGAATTGGTTTTTGCCGGTTTGCCTGAAGATATGAAGAAAAATAAAAAGAGTTGGACGGGTAAGTATATGTAATAAAAAAAGACTCTCGATAACGAGAGTCTTTTTAGTTTGATTTATTTTTTAACTGGTTTTACAACTTCTTTCTTTACTTCGTTCAATTTGCGTTTGAAGTCTTTGTCGCGTAAGTAATGTAACTTGGCGCGGCGTACTTCCAATTGGCGTACGATTTCGATCTTGTCTACTACTGGAGATTGTAATGGGAAAATCTTTTCTACACCTACACCTTCAGAAATTTTTCGAACGGTGATAGTAGCGCCGATTTCTTTACCGTGACGTACGGCGATAATGATACCTTCGTAAATCTGGATACGTTCTTTTTCTTCACCTTTGGTGTTGGTTTCTTTGATTTTCTGGTGAACCTTGACTACCATACCTGGTTTGTACAAAGATTCGTTTGAGATATTTTCAGTCATAAAGTTTTTTTAGCTTTTAACAAGTGGGCTTATTTTAGCCGATTTTTAGGATTTTGTCAATATCTGAGCTTTTAGGCCAACATTTCCAGGTGGGAGGTGATAATTTTGGCTACGTTGTCAATAGTTTCGTCCAATTGGCCATTTTTATTGACTACTTGGAAATCGTATTCGTCAGCTCTGGATATTTCGTTTTTGGCGGTTTCCAGTCTCAGTTTTAGTTCCTCTTCGTTGACTCCGCCGCGGTTTAAAATGCGTTTTTTTAGATCTTCGAGATTGTCCGGTAGTAAAAAAATGGATAAATTATCGATTCCGGATTCGGTGTAGTTGCGTCGTCCTTGGACATCGACGTTGGAAAAAACTACATCAAAATTTTCTAGTTTATTTTGCAGTTCAGTTTTGTCGACACCGTAATAGTTGTCGGCATAGGTGGCATATTCTACCATCTCACCTTTTTTTATTTTGTCTTCAAAATTTGTTTTGTCCGTAAAATGATAAGTGATGCCGTCGGTATCTTCTGGACGGGGAGAACGGGTGGTCGTGGTCACCAATTTGGCTGAACGTGGAATTGTTTTTAGCAACGCCTTGATAACCGTGTCTTTGCCGCCGCCCGACGGTGAAGAAATA
Source organism: Candidatus Magasanikiibacteriota bacterium (assembly GCA_903858555.1). Taxonomy (GTDB): domain Bacteria; phylum Patescibacteriota; class Patescibacteriia; order Magasanikbacterales; family GWA2-37-8; genus CAIOJG01. Next base: position 1,626 of record CAIOJG010000177.1, on the reverse strand, counting down.
ATAACAAATAATCCCGGCATATTATTTTAGAAGCAATAAAAAGTCAGCTAGTTTTTTTGGCAATTCAGAAATAAATTCTTTGTATTCGCCATCAAGGTCGGTAAATCCTAAACGAGTACAGTGTAAAAACATGCGACCGCAGGCTTTATCCCATCTATCTTTGTGTTTCTTTTGGAAATAAAGCGGGTCGCCAACCAAAGGATTGTCATAGGCTAGGAAATGCACGCGAATTTGGTGCATACGACCAGTGTGAATTTTTACTTTTAAAAGGGTGAAGTTTATAAAACGTTGTTCTACCCAAAATTCAGTCAAAGCGTCTTTACCGGTAGTGTTGAGTTCACCGCGAACAGTTGATGGTAATGCGGACATGCGTTCACCGGAGCGTGCTCGTTCTAAATTAAATTTTATAAAATCGCTATCTTTGTTTACTTTGCCGTGAACTAATACGGAATATTCTTTATTAACGGTGCGGTCTTTAAATTGTTTTTTAAGATGATCAAACATTGCTTGGTTGCGCGCGACTACTAAAAGACCGGAAGCTTCTTTGTCTAAACGGTGCACAATGCCTGGGCGTTTTGGATCGTCGCCAACTTTTTTTAGCTCCGGATATTTTTTAGATAAAATGGTGGCAACTGATGCAGCTTCATTTTTATCGGTGGAGTGGGTGAGTAGGCCGTTTGGTTTTTCTACCACGATATAATCTTTGGTAATCTCCACAATTTTTAAATCAGGGATTTTTTCTTTTTCCTTTTTTTCAGCCGTGGCTTTGGGAGTTAGTTTTTCCACTACCTTTTTTTCAATTTTTATTTGGTCGTTGGTTTTTAACATCAAACCGGCCTTGTTGGCTTTTTTGTCGTTTATTGAAACATCATTGTCTTCGATAATTTTTTGGGCTTGGGAACGGGAAGTTTCCAATTGTTCTGCCAAAAAAACGTCCAAGCGTTTTATTGTGTCTTCGCTAAATTTTATTTTTTTAGGCAGAGCTTTCATATATTATTTAAACAGATAATTTAATGGTTGGTGGTTTTGGTGTGCTGTGGGTTGGTGGTAGATTGGTTGGTAGTTGGTGCATACGTTTTATTGAACTGGCGATTCCGCCGGATCCGCGCGGTGCTTCGCCGCTGACGACGTGAGTTTGATCACCGACTTGTTGGACGCTGCCAACGTGTTGTTGTGATGTGATAGTAGTGATGCCTTTGCGTTCAGTAAGATCTCCCAGCCTCATATTTCTTTTTGAATTGTCTACTTTTGCCAAATGATGAGTAATTTTTTTGAGTGCTTCATGCTGAGAGGCGCTCAGATGTTCGCCTTTCATATGTACATCGTGGGTAATTTTATCCATCACCATTTTTGCTTTGTGTTGACTCCATCCACCGGTATGGATGAGGTGTTTGTTTTTGATGACTTGTGTGTGAAGAGCTTCTAGAGCAGCTGTATTTTTTTTGAGATATCCAAGCCCTTCTTCGTTTTTTTCCATGGCGTGGTGGAGATGAGATTGGAAACTAGACGCACCTTTGGCGACAAAACCAGCACCTGGTTTGGCGGTGACACTACTGAGAGAATGTAATAGAGTCATATTTGTTTTATTTAAAGTGTGCGCCCGGATGGGATTGAACCATCGACCCC
>CAIOJG010000176.1 GCA_903858555.1 Candidatus Magasanikiibacteriota bacterium | reverse complement strand
CGTCCGAGTGATGTACCTTACCTCAAAGAACTTTCTAATTTTATTTTGATCTATATTAAAGCCGACGAAAAAATCCGTTTTAGTCGCCTCGCCAATCGTGGTGAAAAACCGGATGACGCCACCAAAACTTGGGAAGAATTTCAAAAAGAAAGTTTGCAAGAATCCGAACAACAAATTTTAGAAATCGCGAAAACTGCTGATTTTATTGTCGATAACAACGGTTCTAAAGAAGAAACATTTAAACAGCTAGACGAAATTGTCAAAAAATATTTATAATTATGCAGATTAAAATCAAACGATTAGACAAGTCACTCCCCTTGCCAAGCTACCACACCGCCGGGTCGGCTGCGTTTGATTTTTATGCTCGCACCGAAATAAAAATTTTACCAAAAGAAATTGCTCGCATCCCATCCAACCTTATTATCGGCACGCCAAAAGGACACGTCCTCACTATCGCCGCTCGCTCTAGCCTAGCCTCCAAAAAAGGTTTAATATTGGCCAACGGTATTGGCACTATCGATAGTGATTACTGTGGACCGGAAGATGAAATTTTAATTTCGGTTTACAATTTTTCAGATAAAGAAGTCATTGTTGAAAAAGGTGAACGCATCGCCCAAGGAATGTTTATAAAAATCGAACAAGGAGAATTTGAAGATGCCGATGAAGTCGCTTCGGTGTCCCGTGGTGGTTTTGGATCCACCGGTAATAAATAATTTTAATTTTATGCAAGCCTACCTAGATATTGTAAAAAAAGTTTTGGACGAAGGAGAACAAAAAGGCAACCGTACCGGCGTCGATGCAATCGCTATTGCCGGCGCGATTTTTGAGCATGATATGTCCAAAGGTTTTCCTTTATTGACTACCAAAAAGATGCCATACAAAGTAATTGCCTCAGAACTGGAATTTTTTATTAAAGGTTTGACTGACAAACAATGGTTGCAGGAACACAACAACCACATCTGGGATGAATGGGCATATCCAAAAAAGGCACCCTACGGCCATGATGAAGCCAGTAAGAAAAGAATGTTGGAGGAGCGTGATCTCGGACCGATTTACGGTTTTCAATGGCGCCATTTTAATGCTCCCTACTATGATTACAAAACCAACTACACCGGTCAAGGCATTGATCAACTAAAAAAAGTTATCGAGACTTTAAAAACTAACCCGGAAGATCGCCGCATGATTGTGATGGCTTGGAACCCGTTGGCTTTGCACGAGATGGCTCTCCCACCTTGTCACTACGCCTTTCAAATTACTGTCATCAACGACCGCCTTAATCTACTTTGGAACCAACGTTCAGTCGACACCATGCTCGGTCTGCCATTTAATATTGCCAGCTACGCCACTTTGCTACATTTACTAGCCAAAGAAACTGGACTCAAAGAAGGTAAATTGGTCGGCTTTTTATCCGACGTTCATATTTATGTAAATCATATGGACGGCGCCCGCGAACAACTCACTCGCGATCCAAATCTTTATCCTTTACCTCAAATCGTCACCGAAAACTTCACTTCCATTTTTGATTGGAAAAGTGACGATACCAAAATTTTAGGTTACCAAAGTCATCCCGCCATTAAATTAGCTATCGCTATTTAAACTTATGTCATTTTCTCTTATTGCAGCCGTGGCCGACAACAATTGTATTGGAAAAAATAATAAAATCCCCTGGAACGTGCCGGAGGATTTTCAATATTTCAAAAAAACTACACTTGGAAAAACTTGTGTGATGGGTCAAGCCACTTTTGAGTCTATCATCGGCTATCTTGGCAAACCATTGCCAGGAAGACAAAACGTGGTGGTGACTTTAGATAAAAATTACCAAGCGCCAGAAGGCACTCGTATCTTCAATTCATTAGACGATGTTTTTACTCAATTAAAAGATGAAGATGTCTTTATCTGTGGTGGCGCCAGCATCTACCGCCAAACTGTTGATAAAGTCGATACCTTATATATTACTCAGATTCACCAATCCCCTGACGGCGATACCTTTTTTCCAGAAATCAATAAAGAAATTTGGAAAGAAACCAGCCGCGAAGATCACGACGGATTTTCATTTGTCATTTACCAAAAATAATAGATCATTATGTTTATAATGATTGACGGCATTGACGGCAGTGGCAAAAGCACAATCATCGAAGCCTGGAAAAAAAATCTAACCGATAACGGCAAGAAAATTTTTGATTTAAAAAAATATTTTTTAGATAATAACCGCTATCCTGAAATGTCCGATTGGATAGATTGTGATATTATTTTTTCGGCCGAACCTACTCATGCCGGCATTGGCAAAATTTTGCGCGACGAACTCATTAATACTAAAAATAATTATTCCGCCACGACCATTGCCGAAGCGCATTCACTAGACCGCGCGATTTTATATACCAAAGTTATCATTCCGGCTTTGAAAAATAACAAAATTATAGTCCAAGACCGTGGACTAAGCACTTCGCTCGCTTATCAACCATCCCAAAATTCTGAATTAACTTTATCGAAAGTGGCCAACTATGCCGGCAATCAAATTGCGGCGCAATATCGACCCGACCACCTGGTTTTAATGGACATTGACCCAAACCTTTCTTTCGACCGTCTCACCTCACGCTTTGAAAAAGTAGATAATGCCATCTTTGAAAAAAAAGATTTTTTAATCAAAGCTTCAAAAAAATACAACGACGAAGAGTTCAAAAATTTCTTTGAAAATATTGGCACTCAAATTCACCATTTGTCTGGAGAAGAAAAAATTGATATAATGAAAGCACAGGCCATATCTTGGCTTATCAATATATTAAAATAGTATGTTAATTACTACCTCAGAAATTATCGAGCAAAGTCTAGACAACTATGCCCGCACTTGGCGCAAATTTGCACCCCTCATGGCAATTTTAATTGCGATTGTAGCTTTGCGTTATGTTATCGGAATCGGCGGAATATTTTTAAACGCCGACACTAAACTTTCCACCGCACTCATCGATTTAGTTTCCGCCATACTTTTGTTTGGCCTATTCTTTATTGGCTTCTGGACTTCAATTGTGGCCACCAAAAATTCAGCTATTTTATACACCCAAGGAAGTTTGAGCACACTTAAAAAAAGTTTTTTAGACACAAAAAAATATCTCCTACCGATAATTGGTGTATCCATACTTTATGCGATTATCTGTATGGTTGGCAGTGTACTATTACTTTTACCGGGATTAATATTTGGAATTTGGTATTATTTAGCTACTTTTGCTGTTATTTTTGATAATAATAAAATATTGGAAAGTTTAAAAACAAGTAAAAATTTAGTAATTGGACGCTGGTGGTCTATGGCTTTTAGAATTGTGACGCCAAAAATACTTTTAGTTATCGCTTTGGTTATTATAAAAATGTTGTGTTTGACGGCTCTAAACCAAATTTTTAAACCATCAGACATACAATATGAAATGATGATACAGATTATAAACGGCATCGTCACTGCTTTAACCCTGCCTATTTTCATTTGGACCGACACACTGCTCTACTTCAGTGCTAAAGAAAACCCGCTTCAGCCAATTACCACTATAAAATAAGCAAAAACCCGGCCGTTGGTCGGGTTTTTTAAATCTTGCGAAATATAATGAATAATGATAAAATGTATTAGAAATTATATGCCTAAATACATCCCAATTATCGGTCTAGAAATCCACGTTGAGCTCAAAACCAAGAGTAAAATGTTTTGTGCTTGTCCAAATAATCCCGACCGTGACGCTCCTAATACCAATATCTGCGAGACCTGCTTAGCTCACCCTGGCACTTTGCCAACCGCAAACAAAACCGCTCTGGAATGGGCCGTAAAAATTGGCCGCGCTTTAGGTTGCAAAATTAATGAAAATTCAAAATTTGACCGTAAACACTACTTTTATCCAGATTTACCTAAAGGTTACCAAATCTCCCAGTTGGATCAACCGATTGCTAAACACGGGTTTATCGAGCTAGACTTTATCAACACCAAAAACCCACGTGAAAAAGCGACTATCGGTATCACCCGCGCCCACATGGAGGAAGATACCGCCAAGCTCACTCACGGTACCGATGGTAATACCTTGGTAAACTTCAATCGTGCCGGTGTCCCGCTGGTAGAAATCGTTTCCGACCCGGATATTCAGAGCGCTTTGGAAGCCAAGACTTATTGCCAAGAATTGCAATCGATTTTCCGCTACCTCGATGTCAGTGACGCCGAGATGGAAAAAGGTCAGATGCGCTGCGAAGCCAATATTTCTTTGCAGGAAGAAGGAAAATTTCAGATTATCGATGGCGTAGTACGACCAATTGGGACTTATTTATTAAACAATAAAGTGGAGGTAAAAAATATCAATTCTTTTCGCGCCGTAGAAAAAGCAATTGAATTTGAAACCAAACGCCAAACCGAAATGTTGGACCGTGGTGAAACTTGGCCACAACAAACCCGCGGTTGGGACGATCCAAAAGGCGAGACCGTAATGCAGCGTATCAAAGAATCTTCCGCTGATTATCGCTATTTCCCAGAACCGGATATTCCACCTTTTCACCCTTTAAAAATCGCGGAGAATTTGGAATTACCGGAAATGCCCGCTGTAAAACGCGCTCGTTTTCACCGTGAATACGGCTTTTCCTATGCCGACGCGCAAATTTTGACCATTGATAAAGATTGGGCAAAATTCACTGAGGAAGTTTATAGCGAATTATTAAACTGGCTCGAGGATTTAAAAAATAATCCGCTGGTAGAAAAATCTCTTAAAAAAGATGCCGGTACACCTTCCCAACAGCTCGCACGATTGTGTGGTGGTTTGTTGACCACAAAATTAGTCGGCGCGATGAGTGAAAGAAAAATTGATATTAAAATTTTAAAAATTAAACCGGAAAATTTTGCCGAGCTTATCGCTTTAATTTTTACCAATCAACTAAACTCAACCAACGGACAAAAAGTTTTAGCTGAAATGCTCGACTCGGGTGTAGATATGGATCCGACCCACATTATGCAAGAAAAAGGTTACGGTCAGGTAAACGATGAAAACAAATTGGGCGTAATCGTGGACGAGGTAATCAAAAATTATCCCGACCAAGCTGCTCAATTTAAAGCCGGCAAAGAACCGCTTTTGCAATTCCTAAAAGGCATGGTGATGCGTGCTTCCGAAGGCAGTGCCGATCCGGTTGTTGCTGAAAAATTACTACGTGAAAAGCTTAAATAATAATTAGCCACCCAAACATTGGTGGCTTTTTTTTAAAAAATTAATTCAACTCTATGGCCACAAACCTAAAGGGACGGGACATCATCTCAATCAAAGAGCTAAGCAAGGAGGAAATCTTGGCGATTTTAAAAAATGCCTACGACTTGAAAAAATCACCAAAACCAAAACTATTGGACGGCTACGTAATGGGCAGTTGTTTTTTTGAACCCTCTACTCGCACTCGCCTCTCTTTTGAAACCGCGATGCAACGCCTCGGCGGACGGGTCGTAGGTTTTGCCGATCCATCTGTGACCTCCAGTAAAAAAGGTGAAACCTTGTATGATGGTATGAAAATTATTGGCCAATACGTTGATGCTATTGCTATGCGCCACCCACTCGATGGTTCGGCCCGACGCGCAGCTGAAGCTACCGATAAACCAATTTTAAATGGTGGTGACGGCGCCAACCAACATCCTACTCAAACTTTGCTGGATTTATTTACCATTAAAGAATGTCAGAAAAAATTGGAAGGTTTGGATATCGCAATGGTTGGCGATTTAAAATATGGCCGCACCACCCACTCGCTCGCTCAAGCTCTTACCCATTTTGGCGCCCGCTTATATTTTGTCGCGCCAGATTCTTTGCAAATGCCAAGTTATATCTGCGATGAACTGGCCGAGAAAAAAATAAAATTTTCACTCCATTCAAAAATTGAAGAAGTGATAAATAAAGTGGACATCTTATATATGACCCGTATCCAAGGCGAACGCTTTGCCGATCCAATGGAATACGAAAAAATTAAAAACGTCTTTGTACTCAATGCGAAAATGCTGGAAAAATCTCGCGCCAACATGAAGGTGCTTCACCCCTTACCACGGGTTGGTGAAATCGAAACCAACGTCGACACCACCAAACATGCCTACTATTTTGAACAAGCCGAAAATGGTCTTTATGCTCGCCAGGCATTACTCGCGATGGTACTTGGTAAAATTAAATAACCAAAACTTTTTATATGAAAAACGAAAAACAACTACGCACCTTTAAAGTATTTGCTATCAAAGAAGGCACCGTGATAGATCACATCCCAGCCGGTCAAGCCTTAAAAATAATCCAAATTTTAAAGCTGTATAGTCACGACCATATTGTCACCACTGGCTTGAATTTCCCTAGTAAAACCTTGGGTAAAAAGGATATTGTCAAAGTAGAAAATAGAGAACTCACTCAAGATGAAGCCAACAAACTGGCCATTCTCGCTCCGACCGCCACCATCAACATTATCAGAAATTTTGAACTCGCCAAAAAATTCTTGGTAGAAATTCCAAAACAATTATCCAAAGTCATATTTTGTCCAAACCCAAAGTGCATTACCAACCACGAAAACATGCACACTTTGTTTTATACCAAGAAAGAAAAAGTTGGGTTAAAATTACAGTGTCACTATTGTGAAAAAATATTCTCCCAAAATGATATTAAAGAATATTGTGTTTAATTACCGACATGAAAATTAAAACTTATAACAATTTAGAAGTTGAGGTAGAAAATATTCCAGAATCAGAAGCGGCATCACTGACCGCTTTACCCGCTCTGATTGATACTCACGTGCATTTTCGCACCCCTGGTGCCGAGTATAAAGAAAATTGGGAAACCGGTGCTCAAGCCGCGATTGCGGGCGGTGTCACATCAGTGTTGGATATGCCCAATAATACTCCATCTATTACGACGGAAGAAATTTTAGATGAGAAAATAAAATTAGTAGATGAACAACTAGCAAAAATAAATATTCCGCTACATAAATATTTTTACCTCGGCGCCACGGCCGACAATTTGGCGGAAATAGAAAAATGCAAAGATAAAATTATCGGCGTCAAAATTTTCATGGGGGCCAGCACCGGTAATCTTTTAGTGTCTGATTATGAAATTCAAAAAAAGATTTTTCAAAAATGCGCTGAGCTAAATTTAGTAGTAGCGGTACACGCAGAAGATGATGATATCATCAATGCCGAAAAAAACAACTTTCCAAATCCGACTGTGGAAGACCATGGGAAAATACGACCAAACCGAGCCGCAAAAGTGGCGGCTAAAAAAGCTATCGAGTTAGCCCGAGAAACTGGTGCTACTTTATATATCTTACACTGCAGCACGTTGGAAGAAGTCGAACTCGTCCGTCGAGCCAAACAGGATGGTCTAAAGGTTTTTGCTGAGACCACGCCTCACCACCTATTTCTCACTGAAACGGCTTATGAGACGCTTGGGACCAAAGCCCAGATGAATCCGCCTTTACGCCTACAAAACGATCAAGACGCCCTCTGGCAGGCCATAAATGACGGAATAATCGACACTGTCGGCACAGATCACGCTCCTCACACGCTTCAAGAAAAAACTTCGCCCTACCCTCAGTCACCATCCGGTGTTCCAGGCATCGAGACTTATTTACCACTCTTGCTAGACGCTCACAGTAAAGGTAAAATTAGTCTAGAAAAAATCGTGGAAATTACCCATACCAATGCCCAAAAAATATTCGGAATCAAAGAAACCGGCGATTTAGTTTTGGTAAATTTAGAAGAAACCAAAACTATTAAAAATGAAAGTTTAAAAACCAAATGCCGCTGGAGTCCGTTTGCGGGTTGGACTTTAAAAGGCGTACCAAAATATACCGTTCTAAATAAAATAATTTATAAAATATAATTTATGCGACACCTCATCTCGCTCAAGGAGCAAAGCAAAGAAGATATTTTGAAAATGTTGGACATGGCGCTCAAGCTAAAGGCCAAGCGTAATTCCGGCGAACTCACCAACATTTTACCAAATCAAACCATGGTAATGTTATTTCAAAAAACTTCCACTCGCACTCGTCTTTCTTTTGAGGCCGGTATGACGGAGCTTGGTGGTCATGGAATATTTTTGGATAGTCGCACTTCTCAATTATCTTTGACTGACTACGGCGATGAAATTCAAGCCATCATGCGCTTTGGTCATGTCTTAATGATGCGCGCTTTGAAAGCTGACGATGTTATCAAAGCTGCTTCTTTCAATCGTATTCCAGTAATCGACGCTTGCAGTGAAAAATATCACCCAGCACAAGCTTTAAGTGACATTCTCACGATGGCCGAAAAATCTGGTGGCATTGCCAATGTAAAAAAAATCACCTGGCTCGGTGTAGAAAATAATGTTTCCAATACTTTAATGTTGGCTTGTGCCAAACTCGGTATTAAGGTCGCCATCTGTGCACCTGAGGCCAACACACAAAGTGTGGACGCTGAACTAAATGCGATGGCCGAAGCGACTGGTTTAGTAACTCGCACCACCGATTTGGCCGAGGCGCTCAAAGATACCGACTATGTCCACACCGACACTTGGATGGATATGGAATTCTTTGAAAACGGCCAAGTGAAACCAAGCTTCCAAGCCGAATACGATCGCCGCAAAGTGACTTTCATGCCATTTCAGCTGAATGCTAATTTGATTAACACTTACTGTCCAAATGCCAGAATCATGCACTGTATGCCATGCCACATCGGCTATGAAATTACCCGCGATGCCATTGATCATCCAAATTCTGTGATTTACGATCAGGCAGAAAACCGTATGCACATGCAAAAAGCGATGATTTTGTGGTTACTCAATAAAGAAGTTTAAATATGAATAAGGAACAGTTGATCGAAAAACTTTTTGAAATTGGCGCCGTAAAATTTGGTGAATTTAAATTGAAAAGTGGCATCATGTCCCCTATCTACATTGATTTACGCGTGATTGTTTCTTACCCAGAAGTTTTGAAAGCGGTTGCTGACGCAATGTGGGAAAAAGTTAAAGATTTGAAATTTGATTTGGTGTGTGGTGTGCCTTACACTGCCCTACCAATCGCCACCGCCATTTCTCTAGAACATAATATCCCAATGGTCATGCGTCGCAAAGAAGTGAAAGAATACGGTACAAAAAAAGCCATCGAAGGTGCTTTTACAACTGGTCAGATTGTGCTCGTGGTGGAAGATTTGGTGACTAGCGGCATGAGTGTTTTTGAAACCATTGAACCGTTAGAATTAGAAGGTTTAAAAACCAGCGACGTCGTCGTGATGCTCGATCGTGAACAAGGCGGCAAAAAACACATCATGGAAAAAGGCAAAAATTTATATTCCGTCACAACAATTTCCGAGCTAGTAGACACTCTACAACAAACCGACAAACTAGATGCTGACACCGTAAAAAAAGTAAAAGAATTTATCCAAAACAATCAGGTCTAATATGATAATGGAAAAAGTAAAAAAAATAATTACCAAAAATAATTCGCTGGTTTGTGTGGGCTTGGATAGTGATATAAAAAAATTGCCTGCCCATTTAAAAGACGTTGAATTTCCTCAGTTTGAATTCAACAAAGCAATCATTGATGCGACCGCAGACTTGGTTTGCGCTTACAAACCAAACACCGCATTTTACGAAGCGCAAGGTGAGCAAGGAATCCACGAATTAAAAATGACCTGCAATTATATTGCTGAAAAATATCCAGACGTTTTAATAATTTTAGATGCCAAACGTGCCGACATCGGCAATACCAACAACGGCTATGTAAAATTTGCGTTTGAATATTTAAACGCCGATATGATTACGCTTCACCCATATTTAGGGCAAGAAGCCTTAGCACCGTTTTTAGATAGAGCCGACAAAGGCAGTGTAATTTTGTGTCGAACTTCAAATTCTGGTGGTCACGAATTTCAAGATTTAGAAGTTGGCAATAAAAAAATGTTTGAAGTGGTGGCCGAGAAAGTTATTGACCAATGGAATTTAAACGAGAATTGTCTATTGGTAGTTGGTGCCACTTATCCAGAAGAAATGAAATTGATTCGCTCCAAATCTGACACCATGTTTTTCCTAGTGCCAGGCATTGGTGCCCAAGGTGGTGATTTAGAAAAAACTTTACAGGCTGGATTAAATTCTGAAAAAAGCGGTTTGATAATTAGTTCATCTCGTGGAATAATCTTTGCTGATAATTCTGAAAACTTCGCTACGGTCGCTCGTGAAGAAACGTTAAAACTTAAAAAAGAAATAAATAAATACCGCTAACAAAAAAATAAAAACAATCCATATAATTACCTTTGAGCGGATTTTGAGCCCGCAGGCGATACCCTGAGGTCTCGCGACCGAGGAGAGCGAAAAGGTGATTATATGGATTGTTTTTATTTTTTGATTTCAGAACTAAACTATTTAATTATTCTCAAAGCTTCCCTTAGTAATTGTTCACTTGTCTTACCAGCCGCATCAAGTTTGTTCAAAGTCTCACGCGCTTGCAAAGGTGTATACCCTAGAGTAATCAAACCTTCTAGCGCATCATTAGCACTACCACTTTTGGCTTCCAACAAAGATACTTTTCCGTAAGCCACTTGTTCCTTCTGCATTTTTTCTCTGAGCTCCACCACAATTCTCTCAGCGGTCTTTTTTCCAATTCCACTGACCTTGGTCAAAAATTCTGTATCCCCGCGTCCGACTGCCAAAACTATTTCTTCGACGCTCCCCAAAGAAAACATATGCATCGCCGTCTTGGGACCAACGCCAGAAACCGACACAAAATTTTTAAATAATTTTTTTTCTAATACCGAAGAAAAACCATAGAGATCCAACGCATCTTCTTTGACCACTAAATGCGTTTCCAAAAACACTTCCGCTCCAAGCAAACAAACTTGAGTGGCACTTGGTGAAACTAAAAGACTATACCCTAATCCACTATTGGTTAAAATCACTACTTCCTGCCCATTGCAGCTCGCCACTTTCCCTTGTATTAATGCAATCATGGATTTACTTTACCAATTATTTTTTTCCTTTTTTTACACGACTGACGCGGATCAGACCACCACAAGCCAAAATTTCAATACCGCGTTTTTCCAATTCATCCAACCACAAGTTCATACCAAGTGAATCAGAGGACATATGACCAGCCGTCACTATGTTCATGTGAACACCAGACGCATTTTTCATTGCGTCATCACGCATATGCATGCCCACAATAGTACTGACACCAAACTGTGAAAATTGTTCATAAACTTTTGGCGATGGATTGGTACCGCCAGTCATTTCGAGCATCATTTTACCAACACGGTGATTTGGCGAACCTGCAATAATTCTTGGACCAGCTCCTTGTTTTTGTGCGATTTGATATTCTGGCAATTCGAGTAAAGCTTCAATAATTTCACCCACAGTTTCTGGCGCTTTCTCTTCCAAATATTCACGCATAAATTTATCCACCATATTATCGGTGATAGTATGAGTATTGATAAAATTTATATTCAAATGACGAGCAATATCTACCGCTTGAAAATGATTTACTGGATGAACACCACGACCAATTTCACCAATTCTTTCTTGAGTTAATTTTTCAGCGATATGTACCGGCACACCATGTTGAACATAAATGTCCGTATACATTTCCATTACTTCATGTAAATTGGACAACCCAGCACCTTCTGGGTGGTGAGCGATTACCAAATCAATTTTTTTACCGCGCTCATTGAGCTGACTAGCCAATAAAATTTCTTGACCGTTGATATCAATACCAGCCAAGACTCTTTTTACTTGAGTTTTGCCGTCATCGACGTGAATACCACCATCTGGAAATGGGTTGGTTAATTTGTCAGTATCAAAAAATTTTTGATCTGATGGTTTCAAACCTTTATAGTGTTTATTTACTCGTTCCAAATGTTTTTTTACAGTTTTTACTCCACGAGGGTCAGCTTCAATACCAAGTTTTGTGCCCAGTTCAAATATTTCTTTTACTTTCATAAAAATAATTATTACCAATTAACCTATTTATTCTAAATCAAAATAATCACAAAGTCAACCGACTTTAAAGATATTTTTATCTTTCAAACACATCTTCTTTATCGTTATATGTAGAGTAATCAGCGGTTAACTCTTCACCTTCTAAAATAATTCTTTTGGTTTCAAAAGTATTAGAATCGGTCAAAACTCTAAGATTTGATTGATTACTATGATTAATATAATATGGCAAATCAATTTGCGCCAGCCCATTATCTGGAACATAATAAACACCATTTTTAAAAACAAACAAATCCTGAACCAATCTTTTGACATTTGGATGCAGAACATCAAGTTGCTCGCTGGTAAAAGTGATATGACCAGGAGTAGTGGTGCCGTGAAATGGATCAATTCCAGCCGGTATCTCCTTAATCGCAAAAATTCCAACCCCGCCAAACTCAGATGGTTTCAAGCGACAATAAATATCATTTTTCAGCTGACTAAAAATTTCTTCTGCATTCATAAAATTATACTAAACTATTTTTTGATTGATAACGTCGAATCGCCAAACTAATAATTTCTTCCAAAAGATCGCCGTATTTCATACCGGTCAATCTAGCGGCTTTAACAAACTCAGATTTTTCATTCAACATTGGGTTGGTATCAATTTCCAGCACATATGGATTGCCGTCTTTATCCACACGAATACCAACACGTCCGTAATCACGACACTTCATTATTTTATAAGTATCCAGAGCTATTTCGGTAAGCAATGATTCCAATTTTGGATTTACATTCTTAGCTGGGCTCTGCATGATAATTTTTTTATAAGCAGCATTTTCATGTCGTTTGGCTTCGCTGGTATAAATATGCCAATAACCTTTCGGCATTTTTTTAAATACCGAACGAGACAAAGGTAGCACGCGCAAATCTTCACCACTATTTCCAATAATAGAAATATCATATTCATCACCTTCGATATATTCTTCTACCAATACCGGTCGCCCCAAATCTTGAATAATATGTTTTACCTGTTTATCCAGCTCTTTTTTATTAGTTACCACCGAACTATTGGTAATACCGTATG
>CAIOJG010000175.1 GCA_903858555.1 Candidatus Magasanikiibacteriota bacterium | reverse complement strand
CACACAATGGTTGCCGTCCTCCAAAGAGACGTCGCGTGTAATTTACCTTATATTATAAAATACTATGGCTAGAAAAACTGGACCAAAACACAAAGTTTGTCGTAAGTACGGAGAAAAACTCTGCGACTCTCCTAAGTGTCCTTTGGTAAAACGTCCTTACCCACCAGGTCAACACGGACCAGGCAACAAACGCAAGAAAGTTTCCGGATACGGAAAACAACTTTTGGAAAAACAGAAAGTAAAAATCATTTACGGTCTTTTGGAAAAGCAATTTTCTAACTACGTGACTGAAGCTGCTCGCAAAGTTGGTGATACCAGTAAAATTCTTTTGAGTTTCTTGGAATCCCGCTTGGACAATGTGGTATATCGCGCTGGTTTGGCTTCTTCTCGTCGTGCTGCTCGTCAGATGGTGACTCATGGTCACGTGACAGTAAACGGTAAGAAATTGGACATCCCATCTTACCGCGTACGTGTTGGTGAATCTGTTGGTGTTATTTCACAGTCCAAAGGCAAGAAATTGTTTGAAGGTGCTACTGAAAAAATGCAAAAAACTGATGCTCCAGCTTGGTTGGCTGTTGATGCCAAAACTACTTCTGCAAAAGTTTTGAATGCTCCAACTGTAGAAAATCCAAACTTTAATCCTAAAGCAATTATCGAGTTTTACTCTCGCTAATCATTTAATATTTATACTATGGAGAACTTTCTTTTACCATCTAAAGTTGAATTCCTACCAGGCGAAACAGCGCTAACTGGCTCTTTAGTCATTAGTCCATGTTTCCACGGCTACGGTACAACTTTAGGCAACGCTTTGCGCCGCGTTTTATTGTCATCTTTATCCGGTGGTGCTGTTGAAGCTTTTAAAGTAAAAGGCGCTCAACATGAATTTAGCGCAATCGAAGGTGTACAGGAAGATTTGGTAGAAGTGATGTTGAACCTAAAACAATTGTCCGTAAAAGTTCACGGTGATGAGCCGGTAACTTTGACTTTGACCAAGAAAGGTCCTGGCGTTGTCACTGGTGCTGATATTGATAAAAACAGTGATGCTGAAGTGATTAGTAAAGACATGGTCATTTGTAATCTGACTTCCAACAAAACTTTTGAAATGGAAATTATTGTTGGACGCGGACGTGGTTTTATGCCAGTGGAAGAAAAAGACAAAAAGAATTATCCACTTGGTACTATTGCTATTGACTCTGTATATACTCCAGTTAAAGATGTTGGTTACAAAGTAGAATATACCCGTGTCGGTGATATCACCAACTACGAAAAGTTGACTATCAACATTGAAACAAACGGTACGATTTCTCCGGAAGATGCCGTTCGTCAATCTGTGCAGATTTTAATTGATCATTTTTCTATTATCCAATCCAGTGTTGCATCTGGAATGTCTCCAGTTGCTATGGAAGCCCCAACAACTGAAGAGGAGAGTTCAGAAAGTGAAGAAGAGAAGCCAAAGAAAAAGGCTTCTAAGAAGAAATAATTTTAATATTTATGCGCCATTTATCCAAAAAAGTTACATTAGACAGAAAGACCGCGGCGCGTCGTTCGTTGCTTGCCAACTTGGCTGAGAGTTTGATTATCTACGAAAAAATCAAAACTACTAAAGCTAAAGCTAAAGCCGTTCGCTCGCTCGTAGAAAGATTGGTTACTAAAGCTAAGCCAAATGATTTGGCTGCTCGCCGTCAATTGATGCGCGTACTTTACACCAACAACGCTATCAAAAAAACTATGGAAGTTTTAGCCCCACGCTATCTCAAACGAGAAGGTGGTTACACTCGTATTACTTTGCTTGGCAACCGTAAAGGTGACGCTGGTGAAGAGGCGATGGTAGAATTTGTTTAAGTTAATTTCAAATATTTATGTCTACAAACAGAAAAACCATTGAAATTGACGCTACTGGAATGGCTCCAGGCAGATTGGCTACCAAAATTGCCATGATTTTAATGGGAAAACACAAAGTAAAATATACTCCAAATTTGGACTTGGGAGATAAAGTAGTTATTACCAATGCTGAAAAAATTAAATTTACCGGCAAAAAATTGGAACAAAAACTTTATCGTCATCACTCCAATCATCCAGGTGGTTTGAAGGAAATTCCTGCTAGTAAAATGATTGAAAATCCTGAACAAGTCATCCGTTTGACTGTGATAAAAATGTTGCCAAAAAATAAATTGCGCGATCAGCGTATGATCCGTTTACACTTTAAGAAATAAACTATGACAAAGATTAGTAAAACTGATTCTAACCGCGCTGTTGGTCGTCGCAAGAGAGCTTCTGCTCGCGTACAGATTTCCAAAGGTACAGGTAAGATTACTGTCAATGGTAAAGATATCAAAGAATTTTTCCCACATTTTATCATGCAGGATGATATCATGGCTCCTTTGAAAGCATTGGGCAAGGAAAAAGATTTGGATGTTTCCGCTTTGACACAAGGTGGCGGCAAAAAAGGCCAAGCAATTTCTATCCAGCTTGGTATCGCTCGCGCTTTGGTACTTTGGAACGAAGAGTTTAAAAAGACTTTGAAATCCCTCGGACTTTTGACCCGTGATGCTCGCATCAAGGAAAGAAAGAAACCTGGTTTGAAGAAAGCTCGTCGTGCACCACAGTGGAGCAAACGTTAATCTCAAAAATCAAAACACCTCGATTTGTCGGGGTGTTTTTTTGTTTGCAATTTAAAATGGATTGTGATAGTTTATCTCAATCTACAGTTCTTTTCTTTTGCGTGTGGGGAGGATGACATGCCAAAGCGAATCGTGGAACCGGTTCAGGCAGAGGATGTGTTTTATTGTCGGCCCAAGCGCCGGCGGTTGACCGTGCAAACGTGTCTGGATGATTTTGTGACTGCCAATGCGTTTGGTGACAGGCGCTCGGTTTGTCACGAATGTCCTCAGGGGCACGAAGTCCGCACTTGCTTTGGTTGGAGCGACCCTTTGCCAAAGCGAGGCGGTAAGGAATAGGAAAGTAGGGTGATGGGCGACCGCCGTAAGTGTCGCCCCAGTAACAAAAAACCTGATTAATGTCGGGTTTTTTGTTTGATTTTTACCTAAAATTAAGGTAAAATGAACTAACTTAGTATTGTATGATTTCACTAGAAAAGATGGACGGTTTTAAACATTCTGATTGGACCAAAATCTGGGCTGGAACCTGGAGTTTTTTGTCTTGTTCTCATTTTGGTTTGGAATATACTCAATTGATTAAATTTGGAGGTAAGCCGTTTATTAGCCAGGCTGTAATTTTTTATTCAGAAGGTAAGAGTAATTGTTGGGCCACGCAAAGTGACCGCGATGCTTTGGGTAAGTTTTTATCAAATGAAATTAAGTCGGATAGTAATAAAGCGGCAGAAGTCTGTGCTAGTTTAAAATCTGAAGTAGATGAAATCTTAAAATATATAAATTCGGTTATCGATAGTGATATTGATTTAAAAGTTTATGATTTATTTTGGGAAAAAGTAGTTAAATATTATCATCCACACATATATGTAAAATATGTAGTTGATTATCTTGATCCAGTTATTTTGAAAAAAAATTTGCACCAGCTTGAAGAAGCCAGGGTATATGCTGAACCGGTATTTAAAAGGACTGAGGATTTTGTAAATAAACTCATCGGTAATATTTTTAAAGTCTCCGGTATACCAACAGAATTATTAAAATGCTTGAGTGATGCTGAAGTGCGAAAATATTTGATTACTGGATCATTGCCTGATAAAAATATTTTAGAAGAAAGAAATAAAAATAGTGTTTTGTTGTTTGATAAAAATGATTATGGAATTTTTTCTGGTGATGAAGTATCTAAAATAGAATCAGAAATTATTGTTTTACAAAATGATCAACAGTTCGTTAAAGGTGCAATTGGTTTTTCTGGGAAAGTTGCAGGCAAGGTGAAAATTGTCTTAGACCCAGCTAAAGCAGAAGGTTTTGAAGAAGGAGATATCTTAGTCGCTGGTATGACGAGGCCAGATTATTTGTCTTTGATGAAAAAGGCAGCCGCTTTTGTTACTGATGGTGGTGGAATACTTTGTCACGCCGCAATTGTCGCCCGTGAATTAAAAAAACCTTGTGTAATCGGCACACAAAAAGCTACCAAGATTTTTAAAGATGGAGATACGGTGGAAGTGGATGCAAACGAAGGAATTGTAAGAAAAATTTAATATGTCCTACACCGTTACTCAAAATACATCCTTCCTTACCGCTGCCTCGATTTTACAGAAGGTTATTTCATTTGCGTATTTTACGGTGGTGGCGCGGCTTATCGGAGTAGAGAATACCGGCGTGTATTTTTTTGCTTTGACTTTTACTACTATTTTTACTGTCGTCGCCGATTTTGGTATGGGGCCGGTGTTGACGCGTGAAGTTGCACGTTATCCGGAAAATACTACGAAGTACCTTAGCACCGCTTTTTGGGCTAAAGTTATTTTTGGTTTAGGCGCATATTTGTTGGTAGTATTTTTTATAAATATTTTTCAATATCCGGAGCTGACAAAATTGCTGGTTTACCTCTCTGGTATCACCATGTTTTTTGATAATTTACATGCAGCTTTTTATTCGATTTTTCGAGCGCGCAAAAATCTTATTTTTGAATCTGTTGGCATGGTGGCATCGCAAGTAATTACATTAGTAGTTGGTTCTTTGGCGTTGTTTTTGCACTGGCCGTTGTATTGGTTGATCTTGGCCTACACAATTCCGTCTTTCTTGAACGTTATTTTTTCCTCATATTTTTTGAGAAAAACTTACAGTTTGAAATATAATCTTGATTTTGATAAAAGCGTATTTAAATTATTTTTAGTATTTGCTTGGCCGTTTGCGCTGGCTGGAATTATTAGTCGTTTTT
>CAIOJG010000174.1 GCA_903858555.1 Candidatus Magasanikiibacteriota bacterium | reverse complement strand
TTGAAGAAATTAAAAGTTAAATTGGAAGTTAATACTAAACTTTTGGCGATAGAGGCAAAGTCTGTGCGTCTTGATGGTCCATCTGGGGCTAAAGTTTTACCATGTGACACAGTTGTGATTTGTCTCGGGTCTCATTCCAATGACGGTTTGGCAAAGCAATTAAAACAATTAGTAAATAATATTATTGTGGTTGGTGATGCGGTCTCGCCTAGACGCGTTACGGATGCGATTGCGGAAGGGGCCTTGGCGGCATTGGCGCTTTAAGCAAATCCAGGGAAGTAATCTATAATTATTTGGTTGTCTAATATCCCGATTTCTTTTAAAGTTTTTTCAAAAGCCGCGACCATCGAATGTGGTCCGGAGATATAATAATATCTATCCATATAATCCGGTACATATTTTTGAATCATTTTTAAATCCACAAAACCGGTTTCACCAATCCAGGTGGGTGGTGTCAGTTTTTTATCGGTTAAGGTATAAACTGTTTTTATTCCTAGTTGATTTTCCGCCTGATCCAAATCATCCACATAAGCAAAGTCGTTAAGAGTTTTTTGAGAGTAAAAAAGAGTGATAGCGCGACTTTCTTTTTGATCAATTAGATATTTGATCATGCTTCTAAACGGGGTAACTCCAATACCGCCGGCAATAAATACCAATTTTTTATTTTTATCATTTGGTAAAGTAAAATCTCCGGATAGTTGTGATGCCACCATGGTTTGTCCGGGCTGCATGTTTATCAAAGTTTTTTTGTAAGTGCTGGCCGGCTCATAAAATTTTACCCCCATTTTTATTTCCGGTTCAGTCGGTGATGAAGCAATGGTAAAATAGCGACGGATGCCACGGTTATCTGGGTCGTGATGGGCGAGGGTCCATTCTAAATATTGACCGGCTTTAAATTTAAATTTTTGATTGGTGGCAAAAACAAAATCATAGGCATCGGTGGCAATTAGTATTTTTTCTTTTAAAGTTAAAATTAATTTTGTTTTTGGACTGACCAAGTAGACAAAAATATTTCCGACTAGCAAAGCTAATTCCGGGGTAGAGTATATTTGACCAACATGTAGACTAGGCACAAAAATAAAACCGACCAGCGCGCCATAATAAATTCGCAGATAAGAAGTCGGCGGCGTGGTGTATGGTTCGGTCAACATGACAAAAGCCAAGAAAAGCGTAGAGGAAGCCAGTAGTGTTTTTTCGATTACCATGAATAAACTTGCGGGATTTGATAGATGGGTAGCGATAATCCCGGCTAGCGCCACTAAAATAAAACTGTAAACTAAATCAAAGCGCAATATTTTTTTAGTTACGAGCAAACCACCGATAATCACAAATGGTGACAAAGCCATCGTGCCAACCCACCAACTGGCGGTTTGGTTTATAGCTAAAGCGGTAATCGCGACGGCAAAAGCGGCAGGATTAAAAATATGTTTTTTGCCAATCGCAAAAATATATTTTGACGCCATGGCTAAAATTGGCGCCCAGATAGCGATGGAAAAATAACTTAAATCTTGGACATTTTTTATTGGAGAAATAATTAAAACTAAAATTAAAGCAGTAATAAAAACCGATTCTTCATTGCTGGGAGCTTCAAAAACAAAAGCGAAAATAGCGTTGGTGAGCCAACAGATTGTCGTAATAAAAATTGTTGAAAATAATATCCACAAAGGGTGGTATGGTAAGATGCCCAGCGCGCCAAACAAAGCGGCAATTATTATTAATCCACCTAAATAATACAGCATTAATCTGTACATGGTGGTTTTGTTTAAAAAATTGTCAATAAAATTCAGCATATTATTTGGTGTAAGATTCAAAGCTGGTTGTCATGGTAGCGCGACCGTTATTTTCGACGACGTAGCCTTCAAATCCAGGTAATTTTTCAATAAAATAAATTCCATCTTTTCCCATGGCGAAAGCGGCAGTGGCAAAACGGTCCGCTTCATAAACATTTGGTCCGATTACGGAAAAACTTACCAGTCCTTCCAATTTTCGATCTGGATTTAAGGGGTTATAAATATGATTTCCACGTAAATAATTGCCGGACGTGGCAATGCCTTGCCCTGAGAGGTAAACAATTTTTATGAGTTCTTGTCCCGATTCATTACTAAAAGGATTGCGAATGCCGATTTTCCATTTTTTTCCTTCGCTGTTTAAACCTTTGGTTTGGATGTCGCCGCCAATATCTACATAAAAATTTTCAAAACCTTTTTTTTCTAAAATTTGAGCTGCTTTAAATATCGCCCAACCTTTGACGATGCCAACCGGATTTATTTTTCCCGGAGTGGTTTCAATATTAAAAAATCCATTGGTTTCTTTTTTTGTTTGTTCCGCCAACACTAAAATTTCTTTCATTTCCGCGCTATAATTTTCTGGCAATATTTCGCCACGATTGATGCGACAAGTTTCACTGCTTTCACGAAAAGGACTAAAAATTTGTTCAATGTGTTCAAAGTAAACAAAAAGTTCGTCAATGTCTTTTAGGGTGCTAGTTGAATCAACAATTTCAATGGTGACTGGCATCCCCATGGCGGTACGAGAATCTTTCATAATTAGTTTTTAGCCAAGGACAAGGCAGAACTTAAAGATTCAATGAAAGCTGGGCTAGTCGCGGAGGCGCCGGAGACAGCGTCGATGTTGGCGCTTTGAGCTTGAATCGCTTCATCTTTTAGCATGGGTAAAGCTTGAGAGTTGATGTAGCGAGAAGTGTTTCGGTCTTGTGGATAGTCTAAAATATTTATATCGGCCAATTTTCCACCACTAATCACCGCTTGTACCTGAACATTGCCGTAGTAGGCATCAACTGAATTGCCGGTGTAAGTACCGTCTTTATATTTGCCTTTAGGTTTAACAACGACTGGTGCTGGAGTTGGGACTGAAATCGGAGTTGGTGTTGGTTTAGGTGTAGGAGCAGGCGTTGGTTTTGGGGTAGGTTTAGGGGTGGCCACTGGGACTGGAGCGGGTGTTGAAATTACTGGGGTAGGTACGCTTATCTGTGGGGCGGACTCCACAGTTATCACCGGTGTTGGAGTGGCCGTATTTTTTGAAGGAATATCTAAATTGGTAGTAAGACTATTTTGATTTTTTGTATTTAAAATCATTACCGGCTCTGATTGTTTCTGGTATATGGCGTAAAATCCAAAAGTGAAGATAACAAATAGTGATAAAAGTAACTTTTTCATGTTTTTAAGATTATTGGAGAATTTCTTAAGTATTATACATTATATACCTTTGCTTTCTTTCATTCAATTTGGTCCATTGTAAAACCTGTGGGGTTGCCGTATAATACCTTCGAACAAAATATATGATAGAAAAACGTTTAGAAAACTTATTTCAATCATTTCCGCAGTTTTTTTCCGTAGTAAAACTGCTAAATGTCAATAATATTCAATGGGCAATTGGCGGTAGCGCTTGTCTTTATGTTTTTGGCAACGAGCGTTTTCCGGATGATTTGGATATTTTTTTGGCAGATAGTGATCATGACAAAGCCGATAAAATTTTTGATATAAAATCTTTTACTTATTCATCCGCTAAAGAAGTGGTGCGTAATTCCAATCCGCATAAAGATCACAGCCTTCAATTAACCAGTAGTTTGTTGATAATTAATAGTGAACAGACTATCAATTTTTCCTTGACATCAGAAATTTTAAATTTTAAAAAAGAAGGTCATTACGGCGGGGAAAAGGTATATTTTTTGCCCCCAGAAGAACCGCTAATAATAAAAAGTTTCTTGAATCGCGGTTCTGATGTCGGCAAACACGACGCTGAGGATATTAAAAACTTTCTAAAAATTTACGAGGCGGTTGATTATGATTATATT
>CAIOJG010000173.1 GCA_903858555.1 Candidatus Magasanikiibacteriota bacterium | reverse complement strand
AACTTTTTTTTCTTTTTTATAGTATTTTAACGGTACAATAGAGCCAGCATATGGATAATTAAATTTACATTTCAATCCATTACTTACGAAATATTTACTTACGATATTTGCTAGTTTTTTTGGAGTGTGGAACTTGTCAGTGCCTATATCGATACTTGGCCTCTTCAGAGTTTTTTTTAAATCTCTTTTAAACGGCACATCTGAAAATGAATGACAATCTATAATCAAACATCTACCATTGTCATCTAACGCCTTCTCAACTTTTTTAGAAAATTCATCATGGTGCTTTTGGTAATATCCTTTAAAAATTTTATCTCTCAATTTATTATTAACCGACCTCATTAATTTACCATCATCAAAATCTGTGTAGGCCATTCCCATTCCAAACTTAGACATAACCTCGTCTTTATCATTTGGAAATCTTTCTACGTCGCAAAATATTCTAGAAAATGGTGCAGCAACTTTGACTGTCTTTTTGTGATCAAAGATGTCGTTTGTGTACCAATCAGTCAGCTTTATCATTTCTTTTTTTAACTCCTTAGCAGAAGCTGTATAACCTTCTTTAAGTGGAATTTTAATGGAGGAATGTGGTATGTGAAGAATGATTGAAAATTTATTATTTTTGTTGCTCATAATTAAATATTCTTTAATTAAATTTATAGCAACTCTTCTATTTCAACAGCATCTTCTTCATCTACACCCAGCTCATCCATAACTTCCAGAACTCTTTCTGCTGTTTCTTCATCTAAATCCTGATTTTCCATTAATTCTACTACTTCTTCGTTCGGTTCGTTATTTTCCATATTTTTAAATTCTTTTCAAAAACTCATAAATCTTCACCATCGCCCAAGTATCCATTTTACAATATTCAAGTAAATCTTTTTCAATTTGTTTTTTTTCTTCTTCTGACGTATCGCTAGAAATCATCTTTTCCCAACGCTCACTAGCCTGATCCCCTTTTGATATATTTAAAATTTTATATGACAACTCCGGCACAATCACCGGCAAAACTCTTTTAATACTTGCACTACCTTTAAAAGCCGAATCAACATAATAATTCTCAGAAAATATTGTCATTAGGTCAAACATGCCTTCGTTTATATTTTCTAAAAACTTTGCAAAGTCTGGATGCAATTCAGCAAGTTTTTCATTGCGTTGTTTTTCATACGAACTATACCAAGCAATCACCGTGCCATTTGGATCAATATCCTGTTTCATTCTTTCAACAAGCGGTCTAGTTAAATCCCCTTTTGGATTGGTGATTAAAAATTCTTTATGCTCTATACTTCCGTCTTTTTGCATGATATGCAAAGAATATTGAAAAGGAATTTGTTCATAAGCACCAAATCCGTCAAACATTGGAATTGCGCTTACAAAACCCTCATAATCAAAGAAGTGCAAAGGAAACACAAGCCTGTCCAGCGCCTCTTTTATAGCTATTTGATCAACTATAGGCTTGCCCATAGAACAAGCGTCATATTGAGCCTTTTTAGCCCCTTTAAGCACATCTGGATTGTCTATGTCTTCAATGGCATATATGCCGCGATCTATCCAATCAAAAAATATCTTTTTACTTGCACCGATACGATTTATATCATGGACCGAATACTCCGGAACATCTGGGTTAGAATATGCAAAAGTAGTACATTGGGCATTTCTTCCTCTATACAAACATTCACATCTTTTCTCTTCCGGCATATCTAAATACTGTTTCAATTCAGACATCTGCTTTTTAACTTTCTCTTGGGATTCTTCCACTTCACCGGTTAGATCTACTATTACAAACAATTCATCGTAATTTATTTTTCCAAGCCTTTTATATTCTCGATTCAAATGAATAACACCAGTTTTAATAATGTTTATTCCACTTTTTTCAATAACACTTTTCTGAAAAGCAAGGTCGTTTATATAATGGTGTGGTTCTTTTCTTTTTACATCATTAGACGCTTTTACTTCGTAAAGTTCATAGCCGTCTTTTTCTTTATCGTAAATTAAGATATCTGCTCGGATAAAAAAGACATCTTCTGCAAAAGTGGCTTGGAATAATATTTTTTCTTTTTTATCAATATATTGTTTTGTATCATCAATAGCATCTTGTCCAAAACTATCCACCAAAACACCGGCGGGAAATAAATTACGGGCTTCCTCATCAGCTAAATTACCTTCTTCAATAATCTTCTTTTCAAAATCTGACAACTCTACATTTTCAAAAAGCTCTGACTTATGTTTTTTAAGCCAGAGATTCTTTTTGCAGAAGGTATATTCAAGATAATCGGTTTTGGTAATTCGCATGATAAAATTATTTT
>CAIOJG010000172.1 GCA_903858555.1 Candidatus Magasanikiibacteriota bacterium | reverse complement strand
GGCACTTACATAGAAACATCGTCGAATTTCTGCCAATGTATCTTTACAAAAATATTTTTGAACTCTATGAAAGGAACTGTAAAAAGTTTGATCGTGGACAAGAATTTCGGATTTATCACCCCAGAAACTGGTGAAAAAGACGTATTCTTTCACGCTTCTGGTCTCAATGGTTTGCAATTCTCTGAATTGCGAATGGGAGACGTAGTTGAATTCGAAGTAGAACAATCTGACAAAGGACCTCGTGCTATTAACGTAGTACGCGCCTAATCGATTCGTCGCTTTAGAAGAAAACACACCGAGCAATCGGTGTGTTTTTGTTTGCGCACATTGACAAAAAGCGGAAAATGATATATTGATAACCCTAGTCCAATCAGTTTCTTTTCCAACTTCACACACGAGGTCACAGTCATGACACACGCAAACGGCTACGATCTGAAAGCGGCTTTGGCTTGGTACACGAAACACCAGCAGGAAATCCTGCGGCGTTTTCCGGGCCAATCTCAAGACGTCCTCTTCAAGCCTCTCAGCGGTCACCACATGGAATTCAACATGGACGCCATCAAAGCGGTCTTGAATCGCTTTCCGGTTGCAGCTCGCAATCGGACGCACCTCAAGTTGCTTTCGGTGACGCGACCGCACTGGTACACGACTCGCTCGCTGCCTGGCAACCCCGTCGCTTACTTCTACATCGAAGAAGCGATTTCGCCAACCGCGATGGCGACTTCGTTCTCCAACCCCAGCGTTGGCGAAATCGTTCTCTACGAGCTCGGCATCGACGACCTTACTCCTGAGATCCAGCGGATCGTGCACGTTCAGGCGCTGACACACGCGCTTGCGAACATGATCATCTGGAACGATCTCTGGCACGGGGAAAGTCAGGTGACCAACAGGGCGCGCAACCAACACGTGCTGGCGATGAAGGGAGAGGGTGGACGCGAAAAACAGGCTGAAGTGTTCAAATGGCTGGGAGAATTCCGGGCGTGCGCAAACCACGCCGGTCCAATCTCGCAATTTGCGGCGAACTTCTACGGTGACGACGGCTTGGTGTTGAAAACCTCACCTTCGTTCCAGCCGATTTTCGCTGTGCTGTCGGAGTGCGTGGCGGCCTACCTTTTGGGGATGGCTTTCCGTGCTGATGGTACCGGTCTTGACCCCTTTGGCAAGAACAAGGAACTCCGTCAGATGGTGCGCGATTTCTTGCTGGCCGAGCGCCGGTGATGTAAGCCGTAAGGGCACAGGGACGAGCGGTGGACTCATTTGAGCCGCCGACTACCGAACTGTTTTGTATATAAAGTTTGTATACAGGATAGTGTAGTTGGTGGTTTTTTTGTACTTTTTATGTTAAGATGAACATTGAATTAAAACTTTTATGAAAGTAGCAATAATCGGCGCAGGTGCGGCCGGCATGATGGCCGCCGCTACAATCAATGAGCTGTCACCCGAGACAGAAGTGATTTTGGTAGAAAAAAATGACGCGCTCGGGAAAAAAGTAATCATCTCCGGTGGTGGTCGCTGCAACGTGACGACTGGTTTTGAAAATGTAAAATTTGTTTTAGAAAATTATCCACGCGGTAATAAATTTTTGATCTCTGCGATTCATCGTTTCCCACCACTATCGGTTCGTGCTTGGTTTGAAGATCACGACGTACCTTTGAAATGTGAAAAAGATATGCGTGTTTTTCCGGTTTCCAATAGCGGTCTCGACATTGTAGAAGTTTTTAAAAAAATCTTTAAAGACAACGCTACCAAAATTTTATTTAATCACGCCGCGACCAAAATAGAAAAAATAGACAAAGGATTTTTAGTATATTTTAAAGACGACACATCGATTTTGGTAGATAAAGTTGTGCTAGCACTGGGCGGCCAAGCTTACCGCATGACCGGCTCGACAGGAGACGGCTACACTCTAGCAGAAGCTCTCGGCCACACCATCACCAAACTCGTTCCGAGCTTACACTCTTTCATGTCGCTCGAAAAATGGCCACGCGCTTTGGCGGGAATGTCATTTTTAAAAGCCACTATCACTGCCGATTACATAAAACCAAATACCAAAACCGGTCCGTTTTTATTTACCCATTCCGGTATCAGCGGCCCAGCCGTGTTTGCGGTATCATCTTTGGTCGCCATGCGACAATTTTCTCCAGGCAATCCACTCAAAATTTATATAGATTTTTTACCAGATCAAACTCAAGACGAATTGATAAAAAATTTACAGACCACCGCCAAAGAATTTCCAAAAAAGATTTTTAAAAGCACACTGCATCATTTTGTACCGGCCAATCTTTGCGATGCGCTTTGCAAAGAATATTTTGTGCCAGGAGATAAAAAAAATGGTGATATTAGTAAAGCGGATTTAGCCATGACTGCGGCTTTATTAAAAAAAGTAACAATCAATGCGATTGGTCGTGGAGCAGGGGACGAATTTGTCACGGCCGGCGGCGTGGAACTTTCCGAAGTCGATCCCAAAACTATGGAATCAAAAAAATCCCCCGGACTATTTCTAGCCGGGGAAATTTTGAATATTGATGGGTTTACTGGTGGCTTCAATCTGCAAGCCTCATGGGCGACTGGCCGAGCGGCCGGCGAATATATCGCGTCGCAAGAATTATAAACTTCCGAGATCTAATACTTGATCAATTTTAATTTGGTCCACAAATACTTCATCGTGACTTACCAAAATCACCGCACCGTCAAACTTGTCTAAAGCTTCGGCGATGATTGGTAAATGACGGAAGTTGAT
>CAIOJG010000171.1 GCA_903858555.1 Candidatus Magasanikiibacteriota bacterium | reverse complement strand
GTTAAATATTTTAAATAAACTTGATAAATTAAAATATTGTGATTTTCTTTTTAAAAATATGAAATTAAAAAATGAAAAACACGAGGTGAAAAATTCAGCCGAGTCTCCGTTAAAGCACTATTATGGCGATATTATTCGTAAATTATTTTTGGCAATAGCGCTTTTGATGGTAGTGGCCTATCCGGTATTTACTCAATTTATAAATTTACCGCACTATTTGCCAATTTTGGCGGTGGTGATTGTGGTATTGTTGGCCGGTTTTCAAAACCCTTTACACTATTTTGTTCCACTAATAAATACTTTGGCAGCGGTAGCCGGGTTTATAATTTTTGAATATAAAGCCACGATTATTTATCTGAATGCCGAAAATTATAGTTTGGCATTTTTTTGGACTAATCAAATTTTGGCTGTTTTATTTTTAATCGCTGTATATTTCTGCAGCAAAACTTTGCGAGGGATGTACTTTAGTCATTTTGTAATAACTAAAAAATAATTATATGGGATACATTTATAACACTGCCAATCAAAAGGTAGCTCGAATCGATGATCAGGGCGATGTTTTTTCCGCTGTCACTGGCAAACATTTGGGAAAAGTCCACAGTGGTGGAGAGGTGTTTGATACTAATGCTTTAAAAGAAGGGCATATTGATAGTCAGGGTAAAATTTTTGATCTTAAAAAACAGGTTGGTTCGGTACACAGTGACGGAGGAATTTATGATATTGAAGGTCATCATTTAGGAAGAACCGAAGCGCCGCATGTCGAGTTTGGCGCCGCCGCTTTTCTCATTTTAGTCCGCTAGGAGTTTATGAAAAAGATTTTTTTAGCCCTAATTTTTATTTTGGTTTTTTTGGTGTGTCCGTTATCGGTGCGGGCACAAGATTTGACCGATTCTTCCACACCGCCAACTGCGGTGGAATTACCGGATAGTTATTTCCAAGCACGAGTAACAAAAATTTTGGAAGAGGGGCAAGAAAATGTCGATGGCGTGATGCAGGATTATCAAAAAATTGAAGTAGAACTTTTAAATGGAGACAGTAAAGGTAAAATAATAACAATTGACCATGGTGCCAGTTTTGCGATTACTCAATTTCAAAAAGTGACTGTCGGTGAAGAAGTGGTATTGGCACATCCGGCCGAGACTCCGGGTGTAAAGAAAGATTTTTATTATGTCGTAGATAAATATCGGGTAAACAAGTTGGAGTTGGCTGCTTTAATATTTTTTGCTTTGGCAATATTTTTTGGCCGCAAGCGTGGCTTTACTTCCATTGTCGGGATGTTGTTTACAATCCTCGTAATTTTTTATTACATCATGCCGCACATTTTAAAAGGTGGCGATCCTTTGATGACTTGTATTATTGGGGCGGTAGTGATTGTTTTGTTGTCTCTTTATTTATCACATGGATTTAACCGCCGTACTACCGTGGCTTTGGTGAGTACGTTGCTGTCACTGGCTTTGGCCATAGTGATTGATTATTTTTTTGTGCACCTAGCCAAATTGGCTGGTAATGGTACGGAAGAAGCTTTTTATTTGCAATTGGATAATCTAAATCTTAATTTACAAGGTTTGTTGATGGGCAGTATTATTATTGGTGTGCTTGGTGTGTTAGATGATGTGACCACTGGTCAAGCCGCGTCAGTCGAGGAAATTCACACTGCCAATCCAAAATTAACTTTTAGTGAATTGTATAAAAGCGGTTTGTCGGTGGGGCGCGAACATATCGCTTCGTTGGTAAATACTTTGGTGTTGGCATATGCCGGTGCGTCTTTTCCGCTGTTGCTTTTATATAGTGTGCAAAAATTACAACCGCTTTGGGTGACGATGAATAGTAATTTTATTGCGGAGGAAATCATCCGTACTTTGGTGGGTAGCTCAGTGCTGGTGGTCGCGGTACCACTCACCACTTTATTGGCCGCTTGGCATTATTCCAAAAGGAAATAAAGACCTTGTTTTTATTGTAAATAATGTGTAAGATAGCAAAACTAAAATTTTAACTTATATTTATGAAAGCATCCGATTTATTTGTAAAATGTTTGGAGGCGGAAGGGGTAAAATTTATTTTTGGTGTGCCGGGCGAAGAAAATTTGGATCTACTCGAATCTATTCGTAAATCCGATATCAAATTTATTACTACTCGCCATGAACAAGCGGCCGTTTTTATGGCTGCGACTTTTGGGCGTTTGACCGGTAAAACCGGAGTGGCTTTGTCTACTCTAGGGCCGGGAGCGACCAACCTCGTCACTGGTGTGGCTTATGCTCAGCTTGGTGGTATGCCGCTGTTGGTGATTACCGGTCAAAAGCCGATTCGCAAATCTAAACAAGGTAGATTTCAGATTGTCGATATTGTCCAGATGATGAAACCTTTGACCAAAATGGCTGAAACAATTGTGAGTGCGGATAGAATTCCATCTTTAGTGCGTCAAGCCTTTAAATTGGCCGAATCTGAACTTCCAGGGGCTGTACATCTGGAGTTGCCGGAAGATATCGCCGCGGAACACACTGACACTGCACCGATTTTGCCAGTCAGAATTCGTCGTGCTGGTCCGGATCCAAAAGCCATCAATATGGCCTTGGAACTTTTAAACAATGCTAAACATCCAGTTGTATTGGTAGCGGCCGGAGCGAATCGTAAATTGGTGCGCAAACATCTGCAGGCCTTTTTGGATAAAACTAAAATTCCTTTTATCTCTACTCAGATGGGTAAAGGGGTGATTGATGAAGCCTCGGAACTTTATCTTGGTACCACTGCGCTGAGTGCTGGGGATTTTGTGCACGCGATGTTAAAAAAATCCGATTGCGTATTGGTAGTAGGTCACAACCTCAATGAAAAACCACCGGTGGTTTTAAGTTCGCAAGAACGCAATGTTATTCATTTGAATTTTAATGAAGCCGAAGTAGATGATGTTTATATTCCAACTTTAGAAGTGGTGGGAGATTTGGCCCATTCAATTTGGGCATTGACCGAAGATATTACTTCATCTAAAAAATGGGATTTTGAATATTTCTATAAATTAAAAAATAAATTGCAGGAACATATCAACGAAAAAATTGCGGACAATAGTTTCCCGATAAAACCACAACGCTTGGTTGCGGATTTGGAAGCAGTCTTGCCACAAGACGGTATTTTGGCGCTCGACAATGGTATGTATAAATTATGGATTGCCCGAAATTATACCGCTCACGGACAAAATACTATTTTATTAGACAACGCTTTGGCGACAATGGGCGCTGGTTTACCGGCTGCTATCGGTGCCAAACTTTTATTTCCTGAAAAAGCAGTAATGGCCCTCGTGGGTGATGGTGGCTTGATGATGTCATCACAAGAAATTGAAACCGCGATTCGTTTGAAATTAAATTTAGTGGTATTAATTGTAAATGACAATGGATTTGGAATGATCAAATGGAAACAGCAAGGAATAAAATTTGATAATTACGCTTTGGAATTTTCTAATCCGGATTTTGTAAAGTTTGCTGAAAGTTTTGGCGCTCATGGCGTGAGAATAGAAAGTGCTAAAGAACTGAAAGACAAAATAAAAAATGCTTTGGAAAGCGGTGGGGTTTGGCTCATTGATTGTCCGATTGACTATAGTGAAAACGCTATCGTTTTTGATAAAGAACTAAAAGCAAAAACTAAAAATATTTAATATGGCTATAATTTCCCAAAGTCCGGCAACGGGAGAAGTGTTCGCCAAGTTTGACGAGTTAACTGGTGAAGAAATAGAGCAAAAATTAGCATTGGCCCACAGCACTTTTTTGAGTTGGAGAAAAATTAGTTTTGAAGAGCGTGCAATTTTGATGAAAAAAGCCGCCGCCAAATTACGTGAACAAAAAAATGATTTAGCAATTTTGATGGCACAGGAAATGGGCAAGGTATTGAAAGCCGGTCAAGGTGAAATAGAAAAATGTGCGGGCGTGTGTGAATATTATGCGGATAATGCGGGAAAATTTTTAGCACCAGAAAATATTGCCACTGAAGCCAAAGAAAGTTTTGTACGCTTTGACGCGCTTGGTCCGGTACTCGCCGTGATGCCTTGGAATTTTCCTTTTTGGCAGGTTTTGCGTTTTGCGGCACCCGCTTTAATGGCTGGTAATGTTGGTTTATTAAAACATGCTTCCAATGTGCCACGTTGCGCGTTGGCAATAGAAGAAATTTTTGTCAGTTGTGGATTTCCAGTCGGCGCGTTTCAAACGCTTCTGATTGGATCGGGTGCGGTAGAAAAAATAATTTTAGATGATCGAATCGCGGCAGTAACTTTGACCGGCAGTGAATATGCCGGTAGTCAGGTAGCGGCGGCCGCTGGCAAAGCTTTAAAAAAATGTGTATTAGAGTTGGGTGGTAGTGACCCGTTTATTGTTTTGGCCGATGCTGATTTAGACGGTGCAATCAAAGCCGCAGCGTCTGCTCGCATGCAAAACAATGTTGGCCAAAGTTGTATTGCGGCTAAAAGATTTATTGTGGAAGAATCAGTAGCTGAAAAATTTACCGCTGGTATGGTTCGAGAATTTTCATTGCTAAAAGTTGGTGATCCAATGGTGGCTGAAAATAATGTCGGACCATTGGTAAATGAAACCGCTTTAAAAGAAATTGATAATCAAGTTCAGAAAACTTTAGCCGTGGGGGCGAAGTTGGAATTTGGTGGTGCGCGTGTTGGTGAAGTGGGAAATTTTTATCTACCAACCGTGGTCAGTGGTGTGACTCGTGGGATGACGCTGTGTGACGAAGAAGTTTTTGGACCGGTAGCACCGGTGATAGTTGTAAAAAATGCAGATGAAGCGATTGAGATTGCCAATAGTTCACCATATGGTTTGGGAGCCAATGTTTGGACAGCAGATTTAGAAAAAGCCAAAAAAATGGCGGCACAAATTGAAAGCGGCAGCGTGTATATCAACGGCGCAATGAAATCCGATGTGAGATTGCCTTTTGGCGGTATCAAAAAATCCGGTTACGGCCGTGAATTAGGACTATATGGTATTCGTGAATTTGTAAATATTAAGACGGTGGTGGTAGAAAATTAGCTTGACACTTGTGGAAAATTCCTTTACTGCCCAAGCCATTTTTGGTATAATCATCGTATAAATTTGTTTATTTATTAAGTGTAAAAATACTATGTGTGGAAAAGCAAACGTAATGGATTGCGCTCACGGCAGAATGAAAGACTTTGGTCTTTTGGCTTTACGTGTCGCAATTGGTGCAATTTTTATTTACACCGGTTATGGTAAGATCGGCGCAGGTCATGAAATGACTAGTGCGATGTTTGGCAAATTGATCGGTCCAGAATCAATGGGTTCTTTCTGGGCATATTTTGTCGGTTTGGCTGAATTCGCTGGTGGTGTGATGGTACTCCTAGGTGTATTTGCCACTTACGCATCTGCTTGGTTGTCCATCATTATGGTGGTAGCTATATTAGCTGTACACGCTAGTGGTCCTTTCACTGGTATGTTTGCTCCTTTGGCCATCTTGGGTGGTACTTTGGCTTTGATGGGTTCTGGCGCTGGTGCTTACCGCTTGGTAGAGAATCAATGTCATTGTCCAAAATGCAAGGAGATGGGTGCTAAATGTGAAAAAGAAGTTGGCTGTGAAGATGGAAAAGAAGGTGGTTGCTGCGGTGGTGGAAAATGCTAATTTAAAAAAATAGAAAAATAAAAAACACCAGTTATAATCACCTTTTCGCTTTTTTCGACCGCGAGGTCGAAAGGCATGCACCTGTGGGTGCATAAGCCCGCTCAAAGGTAATTATAACTGGTGTTTTTTATTTTTCTATTTTTTCTTGGATCTGCAGCCATTCCTCCTCCTTGGCTTTTACGATTTTATCGAGGTCGCCTAAGTGTTGATAATCATCGAGTGAAAACGCTTTGGGATCTTTGGCTTGTTTGCGTAACATTCGATTTTTTTCTTTTTCTAATTCGAAAATATCGTCTTCAATTTTTTGTAATTTCTTTTTTT
>CAIOJG010000170.1 GCA_903858555.1 Candidatus Magasanikiibacteriota bacterium | reverse complement strand
TTGGTTTGGACTACGAAATCGTGGAGGTGGATTTTCAAAAAGGAGAGCACAAAACTCCGGAGTATTTAAAACTAAATCCAAATGGCAAAGTGCCAACTATGACGGACGGAGATTTTGTTTTATGGGAATCACTCGCCATCTGCTACTACATGATGGAAAAGAAACAGGCTTTGGAATTTGTAGGTACGACCGCGCAGGAACACGGTATCGTAAATCAATGGTCACTCTGGTCACTAATGCATTTATATAGCAACGCCTTTGGACCACTGGTATATCAAAAATGGCGCAAAACTCCTGACACCGATGCCACTAAAGCAGCTAAAGAAGTTGACCTACCAAGATACTTGGGAGTTTTAGAAGGACGTTTAGAAGGTCGCGAATACGTCGCGCTTGATCATTTTTCTTTGGCCGACTTGGTTATTATGTCCGTCGCACAAAGTGCCACTTTTATTGAACTCGATATGACCATTTATCCAAACGTCACCGCTTGGATGAAACGAGTAAGCGACCGCCCAGCCTATAAAAAAATCACGGCTTAAAAAATATTATAAAAATAACCGACCAGATTTGGTCGGTTATTTTATTTTTTAGAATTAATTATTTATTAAACTATTCACCAATTTTCTGGTAGCATCACCAAACTGTCCGGTCCCCTTCTTGAGTTTGAAAGGTTTTAATATTTCATCTCTGTGCGACTCTTGAAATTTGGAAAAGCTTTATCTACCGAATGATTGTTTAGTAATTTATCAAATTTATTCTGAAAAAATATTTCTAAACGCTCAAAAAATTGTTCCTGAATTTTTACTGGTAGTTTTTTAAACTTTTTCTTAAAATTTTTATGAAATCTTACCTCCATAAATTCACTTATTTTTTAAGAAAATTAATTGCTTCTTTGGCGGAACGAAAGCTTGGTGAAAGATTTTTTCCTTGAGAAATATCATTTTGCGCGTTAGCTATATCTCTACCAGTAGCGACATTGAATTTTTCACTGCCGATCAAACCCAAACTTAAATCACCATCTACAAATGCTTTGGTAGCTAATTTAAGAATAGACGCAAAGGCTATACCTTGGTGCTGGGCTTTAGCCATTGCCTTGTCTTTGAGTTTTTTATCAATTTTGAAAATTACTTGGGTAGTCATATATTATGTTTTTTAGTCATATTTAATATGTATATATTATAGCTATATTTTAGATATATGTCAAGTATCTGGGTTCGATTCCCGTTGGCATGTAGCAACATTATTAATGGAACCCAATATTTTCTCTATGATTAAACAAAAAAAATGAGACTTTGTTTACACAAAATTCCGTTTAGTAGACTTTGACGGTGACTGCCGGAACGCTTTGGTAGAGGAAATAAAGAAATGGAATATTACAAAATACCATGTGCCAACCAATGACGTTCGCTAACAATACTTACAGAAAAATGAGATAATCCTGCATCCATTAATTGCTGTCTGACTTCTTCTAGCGTAAAAGCTGCCAATAGAGAATTGTAAAAATCTTGTTTTAACAATTCATGTTCATTTGCGGCTGCCCGCTCAACAATCATTTTTGCTTGCTCTGTTGATTCTGGTCTAAATAAATCCATGATAAAAACAGTAGCACCTTTTTTACCTAACAATTTAGCCTCATTCCAAAAAACCATCGGATCAGGCAGGTGGTGTAAAAGACTATTGGAAATTACCGCATCAAAACTTTGTCTCTCAAACGGTAAATTTGGCACACAGGCTTTAACTAATTTAATTTGAGAAATTAGACCAGCTTTTGCAATATCATTTTCAGCAATATTTATCATTGGCGCAGAAGCATCAATTCCGACCACATGTACATTTGGCAATGCGGCGGCTAAACGTATGAGCACATCTGCAGATCCACAACCGATGTCTAACACGCTATTCAAATTGTATTTATATAATTCAATGAGTTTATCTACAAATTTTTGATTTGGA
Organism: Candidatus Magasanikiibacteriota bacterium; assembly: GCA_903858555.1. Taxonomy (GTDB): domain Bacteria; phylum Patescibacteriota; class Patescibacteriia; order Magasanikbacterales; family GWA2-37-8; genus CAIOJG01. Next base: position 5,291 of record CAIOJG010000170.1, on the reverse strand, counting down.
ATAGAAAAATCAGCTTGAGCATAAGCAAGTGCCCCATCTGGGATATCCATTATTTCTGGTTCTAATATGCGATTCATCATATATGCAACTTTTGTTTACTATTTATTTGTCCACCAAGCCCCAAACTTACCAACAATAATCACCACAATCCCTACAAAAAATAAACAAAAACCCAACCCAGTAAACGGATTGCTGAATCCACCGTTGTTATTGTTAAGTACAAATACATACAAACCAACAAGTGCGACTACCCAACCGATTAGTTTTGTCAGTTTCCATTTTTTTGAAGTTTGCTCGACAAGAACAGTTTTGTTCGGATTAGGATTACCGCAAGCTGGACAATTAGCCGCTTTTTCCGAAATATCTTTGCCACATTCACTACATTTAATTAGAGCCATATTTTTATTAATTGAATAATTTTATCTAAAAATCTCATTCTTAAATATCTCGTAATTCTGTTTGGCTTGTACAACATTTTATATACCAACCAGTGCTCTTTACTATCAAAAATTTTAATAATTTTGGCAACTCCTTATCAAAAATAACTAAAGCTGGTAGTACATACATTACGGTTAGAAAACTATTTGTCAGCATTAACACTATATACTTTGGATAATAATTAGAATATAAAAATACCCCGAAAATAATAAGATGCAACACACAGAATACAAAAACAGCTTGACCTGATGCTTTGTAACCAAAGATATCTATCTTATCTCCTTCTTTTTCTTTTATAAATTCCGCTTTGATTTCACGTTCTGGGTATAAAGTGTCAACATATCTGGTAATAATATCATAATCAGGAATAGCAACATCACCAGAAATTATCCATAAAACACGTACTAATAGATTAGAAAGAAACTTTATAGCCCATACTTTTATGTATGCAAAAATAATCCTCTAATTTTTTTGGTTGGTTTAAAATGAGCATTATATATTTTGTCTAAAATACTGTTAGCAGAAACTTGTCGGCTACACTTGTTATAAAATATATTGTTTTGTGTATTATAAAAAAAATCATCATTAGAAATAAAATTAATCGGCTTTCCTAATTTATGATCTATTTCTTTAATTGTCTCAATATCCCACTTGTCAAGATTATAAAAATGACACTCAATTACAATGGGTTTTAACTGCAAAAGTTGGTTCGCTAAATCACGATCTTTAATAAAAAAATTAAACTTTGTAGCGTACTTATATTCAGGATTAATTTTAAATCTATTTATATCTTTTTTAGAATATTCCTTTATAGCAAAAAAACCAACATTTTTGTCAGCTAAAACATCCTGCTTTCCAAAACCAAGCCGTTGTGTATTAAATGATTTAATAAATTTTTCGCGAATTTCGCTTACTTCCATAATAAATAGTTCAACGACTAAATTCCGACGATTTATAAAGAATACCACCAAATAAGATTTACTTCAAACACATTAACAGAGTTCGATTTTTTCCAAAAAGCCATCATATTTTTATCCGACATTTGGAACACCAGAATTTTCGCTAATCTTCCAACAAAAAAGAGACCTCACACAGGTGAAATCCCTTTTGGTAGCCCGTACGGGAATCGAACCCGTATTTCTACCTTGAGAAGGTAAAGTCCTAACCATTAGACGAACAGGCCGTGTAAATTGTCTTTTCAAGATAATACAACAAAAAACTATTTGAGTCAATATTTACGGCTTTATACTCATTTTTTATAGACATAAAGCGCCTGCTCTTTGGCAATTGGCGTTCGATCCGTAAATTGAAAGGCGTAGGAAACAATCTTCGCCCCATCTTTCGCTTCGCTAAAAATTTTATCCGTCAATTTTTTCATATGCGGCGGATATAAAAACAATAAAATAACATCGGCCTGCGATATATCTGCATCGTAAATTGATTTATAATAAACTTTTATATTTTTTTGTTGACCAGTTAAAAAAATTACCAATCTGGTCCACCATACTAAAAAAGGATTGAGCTCGTAGCCAATCGCGGTCGCACCATTTTTGGCAGCCAAAAATAAAAGTCGTCCCGCACCAGAACCCAAATCAATAACTTTTGTACCAGATTTTATTTCCGCCAACTCCATCATTTTTTTAGCTTGCTTGCGGTGGGTTGGCAAAAACGGCACGCCTAAAAAAATAGGAGAAAAAACAAAAACCGCCAACACAAACAATGGAAAGTACAATAAAAAATCTAACATGTTATTTATTTATATTTAATCGGCGCACCTGTAAAACTTTGGCTTGAGTAATCTCGATGTAAGTTTCATTTTTTTCTCCTTCTTGACCTAACTCAATCCAGCGTTGCTCACGTAACGACCCGTTTGAATTGGTAATTTTCATTTCTCCCACAGCCACACCGTGTCCATATTTTCCTTCACTATCCCAAGCACGAGCGTGCACATATTTTATAGTGTCACTAGTTTTTTCCGTGATTAATAAAATATGATTGATGTGATTTTTTGATCCGGTTTTAAGCAACACCACCACATCCCCCGCCTGTGCATCTTGCCATTTTATCTCAGTGGTATTTTTATCGTCGGCGTATACCAACACAGAAATATTTTCTATCGGACGTAAAAGCGAAACTAAGTAACGCAAAAAATTTCTTGGCGAAGTAATAAAAAATTGTCGGGCGATATCCACACCTTTGGTTTCTTTAAAATGAGCGCGCAAAACTTGAGTGATAAAACCGGAACATTCAATGCCCAAGCCGTGATCAATCAAAAATTTACGAACATCGTCGTTGTTTATTTTTTCACCCGTATGTTCGTTGTGCAAACAACAGTGTCCGGATTTATCAAATAAACCGGCGTGGTATTGAATAGAAATAATCTTGGCTTCTTCCATTATTTCTTGAGGTGTACCTTTACCAACCAACACACGCAATTGGGCGCGCTGCTTCTGACGGGCGTTATTAAAATATGGACAACGCACACCGGTAAGCCCGTCAAAAGGAAGGTTGAAATAATCGTTAATAACTTTTAAAGCGGAATCTGAAAGCATATTTATATGTTTAAAGTATTTTCAGTTTGTAAAATTCCTTTTGGTGATTGCAAACGCAGCCAATCGGATTCTTCTTCGGTATTTTTATATATAAACACATTAAAACCATCACCACGTAACTGGTTAATCATTTTCTTTAATTTTGACGCCGAAATTTTATAGTTTCCATTTAAAACTTTTTGTGTAATCTGCGCGCCATCTTTTATGGCAATCAATTTTTCGCTCACATTTTTTTCACCAAGCAACGCCAAAAGATGCGCCTGAAAAGTAGTCAGACCGGTTTTACTTTTTTTCTGTTGCAATTGAGATTCATAACTAGTACTGGCCGGCTGTCGAGCATTTATTTCTATCAAAAATAATTTACCGGATTTTTTGTCTAAAATTACATCAATCCCAAACAGTCCGCACCAGCCATTTTTACCAAGCTTCTCCCCCACTGCCTTGGCTATTTTTTCATAATCTTTTTTCTGTTTGGAATTTAAAATTTTATGTGGATATGCCCAATCATTACCGACCGTCGCGAATTCGCGGTTGGTAAACGGCTTAATCCCAGTAATCTGCGTATTGATATTTCCGCACAAAACTTTTTTACCCCAGACCACATTATTGTTGGTCAACATCACGCCATCAATATATTTTGTCACCCGCACTGGACGATCGGGAAAATTATTTTGCACTTGTGCGAGCTGATTTTTATTTTCAATCAAAAATGTACCACTACCGGTATGAGCACGGTTGAATTGCAAAATAAATTTCGTTCCTTTCCAACCAACCTCTTTGGCGGATTTTATTTCGTGTGGTGGCAAAAACTTTTTTAATCCTCCCAGCCATTTTACCTGCGATATTTTTTCTTCCACAATACTTGACAGCTCTGCACTTGGATTCAAAAGCATATATCCCGCCTGCGCACAAATTTTTTCCAACAGCGGCGTATTTTTAAATACCAAAATTCGTGGATTTTTCAAAGCGCCAAAAAATTTCTGAGTCTTAACATGAACCAGTAAATCTCTGGTATCCAAAAGCTCGCTGTTTTTAATCAACAGCACATTTTTACGTCCTTTTACCAAACTATTGGCAAAGGGGGTAAAATTTGAGATAATATAGTAGTTGGGAGTATTCAGCGGCAACCCGAGAGCGCGCTCCAAATCCCGACAAACATAAATCACTGGTTGTTTTAGGTGAAACTTCATATAGCAGATTATACTAAAATAACCGCTTTTTGGCAATTATCCTATGGAAGCACTGCATAAAGAACTGGAAAATTTCGGCGAAGTCAAAATCAACGCCCCTTTTAAAAAAATGACCACCTTTGCGATTGGACAAGCGGCCCAATACTTGGTGACGGTCACAGACACGGACAAACTTATCGGTCTGCTCAATTATCTCAAGGATAACGGGGTGGACTTTTTTATTTTGGGCGGTGGCAGTAACCTACTGATGCCTGACCATGATATTGAAGGCGTCACCGTGCGCATTCACACCAAAAAACTGGAAATGGATGGTGACACCTCTATCGTTTGTGACGCTGGTGTTGGCTTTGGTACTTTAATAAACCTCTCACTCGCCCACAGCCTCGAGGGTTTAGAATGGGGTGTTGGCGTGCCTGGCACAGTTGGAGGCGCGGTGCGTGGCAATGCCGGTGCGATGGGAAAAAATATTGCGACTTGTTTGGAAAAAGCTCTCATTTGGCGTGATGGCGAGGTTTTAGAACTAAAAAATGAAGAATGTGGTTTTGGCTATCGTGAAAGTCTTTTTAAATTTAATGACGATGTCGTCTTGCGCGCTTGGTTCAAACTCAAACCCGGAGATAAAAAGGAAATCATGCTACGCGCGACTACATATATGAAGCAACGCTCCGGCCGCTATCCGCATACCCCATCCGCCGGCAGCTTTTTCAAAAATATCCAAATTGCTAAATGGCCGGGCAAAACAGAAGAACTGCCAGAACTTTTCCGTGAACGCGGTATGATCCCTGTCGGCTGGGTGATGGAACAGCTAGATTTAAAAGGCCTGACTATCGGCGGAGCCAAAGTCTCGGATGAGCACGGGAATTTTGTCATAAATTTTAATGACGCCACCCAAGAAGATGTCTTAAAAATTGTTGAGATAATGAAAGAAAGAGCGTATAATAAATTTGGGCTGGTGATTGAGCCAGAGGTGGAGATTGTAAAATAAATATATGAATGACGAGAGAAAATCTTTACCGGCAGGAGCGGAAATGGAATCTTCATATTCCAAAATGAAAAGACTCCTTTTGGACGAATTACACAAACCAGGTAATGACATTTTGTCGTTAGCCAA
>CAIOJG010000169.1 GCA_903858555.1 Candidatus Magasanikiibacteriota bacterium | reverse complement strand
CCGCAGAGATAAATAATTCGTAAACAACCGATGGCGGGGGCTTGGCACAAAAAAGGCCAGCCCCCGCTCGGTTAAACCCTATTTCATGAACTTCTTAGACAACTTCCAAACGAAAGTCAAAGAGAAGATGATGACACCCACAATCACGATTTGAGAAATGTTCGTGGTGATTACACCCGTGACATTTTCTTTCATCGTGGACACCAACTGTTGAGTAGTGGAGGCGACATCTGGATCCACAGCAGCGAAAGCGTTAGAAGCGGCGAGCGTACCGCCGACAATGGCGGTCGCAATAGCGGCTATCTTAGCTTCGCTTGCGGTGAAAAGGCTTTTGATTTTGTTAATCATATAGTCTTAATGTTATTGATTTAAATACTTAATGAATACCGATAATATGCCGACCACTGTTCCAATAATAAGTCCTAGAACAATCGCCCTGACAAAGACATCTCCGATTAAAAGAAAGTTGTCCAAGTAGCACGAGCTGTGAAGTAAGATATATGAGGAGCACATATTATTTGCCCGAGGTTATCATTATAAAAATGCTTAAGACCGTGAGGATTGCTATTGGCAATACCAGACTTAATCCCAGTCCAAGAAATATATTGGTTATGAATCCGGACATATTAGGATTTAAAGATAAGTAAAAGAATAATAATCACGAGCAAGCCGAATCCTATGGCGAAAGAGGCGGTAAGCAATTGGCTGAAAAAATTAATCAAGTCCAACGCTTTATCCGTTAAGGCGGTTACGGTATTAGCCGATTGCGCACAAAAGTTACCCTGACAAATTTGCGTATAGGTGGTGGTTGCGGTGAGAAATTCCATACTTATTTTTTGTTAGGTATATAGAAATCATTAAATGCGCGCTTTCGTTTTCCGTCTACAATGGTGTAGGGGAATACAGCGACATCCAGCGTGATTTTTTCTCCAAGCTTTCCTACTTTGAGATCGACATCGGCAACACTGACACGAACAGGATACATACTGTCCTCTGGTTCGATGAACAGCACTTTGCTTTTGCCTTTTCGGCCGTCCTTGTAGTCGAACTCTCGGATCATTTCCTTTTTGAGAGTTCCGGTTAGTTTGAACATATATTTGTATATTTAGGTTTTTCATATGTTATAGTTAGTATTCGCAATCGACCTTTGGGCTTTGCGAGTATGAATTCATAATATATCCACAGGGGAGGGAAAGTCGGACATCCAGCTTTTGGTAAAAAACAAAAAAGCCCTAAGTTAAGGTCTTTTAAGGCTGTATTTTATGTCCAGAAGTTACAGATATTTCTTGTTTAATTTTACACGACCTTGTTTGCCGGTATTATAAATTATGAAATCTTTAATTTTTCCGTTTGTTTGTTTAATAATTTTTTCTTTTATAAACCGACATATCACCCGATATTTTTCCCACCCTTGATCATTATCTTTATAATTCATTTCACCAAATTCATCCATAGCAATTTCAGCAAAGAAAAAATCGTCTGTTAAATTATCTTTGTTAGTAATAAAAATATGTTTTAGAATTTTGTGTGCATTAGTTATTTTGTCATGTTTACTTATTATAATTTTTTGTCCTTTGATAAACAATAAACTTTTTTCTTCATCAAAATATGTCTCATTTTCCTTTTCGTCTTCCAAATAAAAACAGGCCTGATCTAGCCTGTTAAATATCTCACTATTTACCACTTCAAATGATAGGGTCAACATTTTTTCTGAGTATGGCTTTGAAAATAGCTTAGAAAGCTGTTCAAATTCTGGCTTGTCGGCAAGCTGGCATTGTTGTATTTGTTTCATCTTGCCGTGAATAATCTCTAAATTACTGTAGTATGTCCAAAATTCACGAGATAAAATAACATCTCCCTTAACTTTTAAAAATTCATTTTCATCGGTATTAACATCTGGCTCGCCAATAATTTTAGCCGTGTCGTTGAATATTTTTTGGAGGATATCCTTGACAATCGGTTCTTTGTTCAAAAAAGAAACATATTTATACACGATAACAAACCGCTGAAAAGTATTTCTTTCAACAGAAAAAGATTGGGTAAATTCCAACATGTTCTCCTTTGTTTTCTGAATCACCAATTTCATGAGGGTGGATTAACTTAGTTACTTCTTGCGCACAAAAAAACCGTCATGGTATGACGGTTCTAGCGTTTATAAAATATGTAAAATAAGAATAGTCCCTGAGAACTTCGGCAATCGGTTAGGTTGTATGCCAATTATTTTTGACATATGGGTTTATTTCAAAACACTTTACCTACGATTTTAAACACTAATAGCCTAGCATAAGGCGGGGGTTTTGTCTAGGGGCTAGCCAAATGTACTCTCTCTCTAGAGGTTTTTATAGACAAAATACTGTAAAAAGTGTACCATATTGGTAATATCACATCTAAATATGGAAGAAATAGAACAAGTTTTTAAAAAAATAAAAATAGACAAAGATTTAACACTCTTTAAGTTGGTACACAAGACTGTGTGTTCCCTTGGCAAAAACATTCAATTTGCCATTTTTCCTATATATGTAAGATATACAATTAAAGATAAAGTTGTTGCGATTTTGTATTTTAATAAGAAAAATTTTTTAGATTTAGGTCTGAATATACACAAAAATCTCACGACTAAACAGTTTGTTAATGCGGACTACATGAAGTATCCTGGAATTACATATAGTATAAAGATTAATAGCAAAACAGATATTAAAAATATTAAAATCGATAAATAATTTATGAATGCAACTGATAAAAAAATAAGCCTTGGACAATTTTTTACAAAGAATAGCTTTTGGTTGCAAAATCATATATTGGAATTTATAAGATCAACAAATGCAACAATCGCCTTTGACCCCTTTGCCGGTGGAGGGGATTTATTGAAAGTATCACAAGAAATTGGATTTAATCAAATTAAAGGATTTGATATAGATAAAACACTCAATTGGGATTATAACGACAGTTTGCTTCATATCCCAAAAATTGAACATTCTATTACAATAACAAATCCGCCATATCTTACAAATTATAGTGCCAAAAGAAAAGGTGTTTATGATAGTGTACAAAAATATTTCGAAATTTCGAAATATGATGACGTTTATCAATTGGCAATTCAAAACTGCTTTAACAATGATTTTGGTGTAATGATAATACCAGAAACATTCATTAATTCATCATTTCCTAAAAATCGATTATGTAGTATTACTGTAATCGAAGACGAT
>CAIOJG010000168.1 GCA_903858555.1 Candidatus Magasanikiibacteriota bacterium | reverse complement strand
TACGCCGGTTTTTTCTCCAAAACCGAATCTTTTTACATAGTCGCGGAATTTATCGCGACTCATTTTTTCTTCAACAAAAATCATACCGGTGTTGATGGAATTTTCCAGCACCTGTGTCATAGTTTGAGTTCCGTAACACTTGTTCATGGCGTTGTGCAAAGTAAAGGTGTTGATGGTGCGTGAGCAAGGGTCGTTGAAAGTCGTGTTTGGCGATACCAGTCCTTGGTCAATACCGGCTGACATGATTACGGGTTTGAAAACCGAGCCTGGTTCATAAGGTGTAAAAATAGTGGTATTGTTGAAAGCGCTGATATCTTTGACATCAGAAAAATTATTGGGATCAAAGTCAGGAACACTACACATCGCTAAAATAGCCCCAGTTTGAGGATCCATCATGACGAGTGATCCGCTTTTAGCCTGGTAATCACCCATACCTTTTTTTAATAAAGTGCAGGCCTGGTATTCTAAAGTGCGATCAATGGTTAAAACTAAATCCGCGCCGTCTTGGGCGTTTATTTGTGAGTTGTTGGCGGTAGCGATAAGACCGCCAAGTGCGGTGCGCTCACCAGCCACAAAACCTGGACGACCGGATAAAATTTTGTTCCAGTACCCCTCAATGCCATAGCTACCAACTTGTTGTTGTTGAGCATCGTCAAATCTACTAAAACCGGTAACCGACGAACCGATTTCACCTTCTGGATAATAGCGATATTCTTGAGTGGTAAAGTGAATGCCTGGTAAATTTAAAGTTTTTAGTTTGTCGGCTGTGTCGGTGTCGATTTTTTTGGCGATTGGTTCGTAAAAATCATTTTCTTTGGAAAGTTTTTTCGTCAAAAGATCGCGGTCGGTTTCTGTTAATGAAAGATTGGTTATTAAACTATTGACCGTACTGGAGACTTCGTCGGTTTTTATTTCTTTGGGTACGGCGTAAATCAAATAATATTGACGGTTGATGGCCGCCGGATATTTTTCACCACTGCGAGTGTCTTGGAAATAAACACTGCCGCGGCTAGGATAGAGCTGTTTATAAATTTCGTGAGTGCTCAAAGCAAAAGCACGATAGTAGTCGCCCTGAATTATTTGTAAATTAAAAAGTTTTACGACAATAGCCAAAGCCACCACAATAAAAAATATGGCAATGGATCGTAAGCGTGAATTGTCGTCGGGATGTTTAGTCATTCTGTTTATCTAAATTAGCCAACTGTCCACAAGCCGCCGCAATATCCAATCCTTGAGAACGGCGGACGGTACAAATAATATTTTTTTGGTTCATTTTTTCTTGCCAATGTTTAATGGTTTCTATCGGAGTGGCTCCAAAGAAATCTTTTTTACTGCCAGGATTATACGGAATGAGGTTTACTTTTACCGATCCCATTTTTTGAACCAATTTTATTAGCGCGTCCAAATTTTTAGGAGAGTCGTTGACACCACCAAGCATGATATATTCAATACCAATAAAATGAGTGCGGCTTGGAAAAGCCAAATGATAGCGTTTGGACCAATCCACTAAGAAATCTAAAAAGTCGGCACGATTGGAAGGCATGATGGAAGTGCGATTTTCATTGATGGCGCTGTGAAGGGACAGTGCAAAACGAACCGGTGGCCAATGTTTGTCGTCTACCATTTTATTCATGGTTTCTGCCAAACCAACAGTAGACACTGTAATTTTACGAGGTCCAATTTCGGCACCTTTGATTAAAATATTAAGTGCTAGTTTTACATTGTTATAGTTTAGCAGAGGCTCACCTTGGCCCATGAAAACAATGTTATCGACTTTGCCTTCCTCAGTCTTCCAAAGTAGTTCTTGCCAATAGCGCATTTGATCGATAATTTCTCGGTAGGTAAGATTGCGAGAAAAACCAAGTTTACCGGTAGCACAAAAAGTACAAGCCATCGGACAGCCAACTTGTGATGAGACACAAATAGTATAGCGCGGTTTATCGCCAGGAATCATTTTTTTACTCACGCGCGGCATCAAAACACTTTCTACCACACGACCGTCGGCAAATTCCAACAAGGCTTTGCGAGTGCCATCAATTTTACTCTGTTGTAGCACTCTTTCTTTCACGGTCATCCACGGAATATTTTTTAGTTTGGCGCGCAAATCTTTGGAGAGGGTAGTAATCTCTTCAAAGGAATGAATGTTTTTATCAAACCAAGCCAAATAAATTTGTTGGCGACGAAAAGCCGGTTCGTCTTTGATAATGTCTTCCAAGGATTCAATTTTTTCAGTCATATTATTTTATTTTTCTTGTTACCAATCCGGTCAAAATCATGGCGGAGATGGAGACGGTGATTAAAGTTATAAATTGATTTAAATTTATTTTTACCAAATGGAAAATTTCGCGTAGTGATGGTATGGCCATTATTAAAATTAGTGATGAGATAGTAATAATCCAAATCATTATTAGTAAAAAATTATGTTTCACTTGTTCCCATTCACGTGTAATCATTATCAAAGTAACTTGTGAAATAGTGAGCGAAATAAAAGTGAAAGTTCTAGCCATGTTGAGGTCGTGAATGTAGAGAGCAAAGTAACAATAAAAAACGGCGCAGACAGCAAAAATGGCAATACCTTGAATCGCAACTTTCCTTAATTGTCTGGTGCTGATAAGTGGCTCAGAAGTTGGTCTTGGATTTTCTAGCATCAGACCACGACGTGCGCGATCGCGTTCAAATCCAATCACGGAAGCCGGGTCACAAAATAATTCTAGAAATACGACGTTGATTGGAAAAAAAACTAACGGTTCTCCTAAGATTAGCGGCAGCAGAGCCATGCCGACAATTGGAATGTGAAAGGAAAATAAAAACACAAAGGCTTGGCGAATGTTGTCGTAGATGCGGCGTCCTTCTTTGACGGCGGTGACAATGGTGCCGAAGTTATCGTCAAGTAAAACGATGCCAGCGGCGGCGCGTGCCACCTCCGTGCCTTTTTCTCCCATTGCAATGCCGATGTTGGCTTTTTTTAAAGCCGGCGCGTCGTTGACGCCGTCTCCGGTCATGGCGACGATTTCACCTTGTTTTTGTAAAACTTCTACAATTTGAAATTTTTGTTCCGGTTTGACGCGGGTAAAAATGTCGTGATTGCGTACGATTTCAGCGAATTGTTCATCGGAAATATTTTCTAAATCATCGCCCTTGATAGTGTCGGTATTATGGATTAAACCAATGGATTTGGCAATATTGAGCGCGGTAAGGTGATTGTCACCGGTAATCATAATGACACGAATGCCGGCTTTTTGGCAAATTCCTATTGCTTCTTTAATGTTGGCACGAGGTGGATCGCTCATGGCCAAAAGGGCGACAAAATCCAAATCAAACTTTTCTAATTTTTCTTTTGAGTGCAGATTCTTTTTGGCGACCGCAATGACTCGGTATCCTTGCGCGGCCATTTCCTCGTATTTTTTTTGAATGTCATTTTTTTCTTCCTGAGAAAGTTTGCAGAGCGCCACAACTGATTCAGGTGCACCCGCACTATATTGAGTAGAATTTTTCTCACTGTCTCTAAACAAGTGATGCAACATTTTACTTTTTGATTCAAAAGTTTGATCTTCGAGTAAAGTTTGCTCGCTAAAATGTTTGTTGACATCAATGCCGAGATTGGTGGCAAATTTTTGAGCTTCAATTTCTATCGGGTCGGCGGCCACTTGCTCCAGTGACAGCAAAACTGTTTTCATTAGAGGTTTTAAAATTTCCTTGATGTTTTCAAAATCTTTTTTAGTGTGATGTTTATTTTCGTAATAAATTTCTTCGATAGACATTTTGCCTTCGGTCAAAGTGCCGGTTTTGTCAGTGCAAATTACTGTCGCCGAGCCAAGAGTTTCTACCATCGCCATTTCGCGAATTAAAGCTTTTTGTTTAGTCATGCGCCAAACCCCCATGATTAAAAAGACACTGAAAACAATTGGAAATTCTTCCGGTATTAAAGACATGGCGAGTGTAGTTGCGCCCAGCAAGCCGTTTATCCAAGTGGATTGTAAAGTGATAAGGACACCGGCAATAAAAGAAACCGCAATCGCGATAATGGCTACGCCACGAACCAATTTGCGGATACTTTTTTGTAAAGGTGTGTCCAAGCGTTCAATTTTTTCCAATAAATTTCCTAATTTTCCGTAGGCAGTAGCGGCACCGGTGTCGGTGACCAAAAGACAACCTTCGCCTTGAGCAATTAGCGTGCCTTGAAAAAGTTTATTTTCGTCAGTGATATTTTTGACATCTTCGGTCGATGCTTTGGCTACTACCACCGATTCACCGGTGAGCATGGATTCGTCTACCAGTAATCCGGAAGAATCTATCAATACACCATCGGCCGGAGTTTTATCACCCGCGCCTAGATAAACCAAGTCGCCGGGCACTAATTTTTTTATTTCCGTTTTAATAATTTTTCCATCACGATAAACACGACAAAAATCTACTACGATTTTATCTAGTGCTTCGATTGCTTTATCAGTGCGACGTTCTTGGATGAATTCGATAATTAAAATTGGGATGATGGAGATAAGTAAAATGACCGTATCAATGTAGTCGCCTAAAACAATGTAAGCTAAAGCCGCGATGAGCAATAATAAAATCATCGGTTCAGAAAGAATGCCGATTAGCCGTTTGATGGCGCCTGGTTTTTTTTGCGCGGGACGCAAATTTGGACCATATTTATTTAAGGCGATTTCGTATTCTTGAGTAGACAGGCCTTGATATTTGGTGGCGGAAGGCAAAATTTTTTCTAAAATTTCGGTATTCATTATATTGGCAGTTAGATTTCTTTATCTTAGCAAAAAAATGCTGAAATTTCAAGTATAAAAAATACCCTACCAGAGGTAAGGTATTTTTATGATTTTTTCGAGATCTCCTGTTAAATATCTACCATTTTTGATAAACATTTAGCATTGGGAGATCTCGGAGGACCGCGACCTCTCTTTGCCAGACTTGCGTCGGGTATCAGGCTGTCGGCTGCGGTTGCGACACGGACTTGGCAGCCGCAATCTCGGCGGGCGTGGCCAGGCGCGTGCAGGCGCAGGTCGGTTCTGTCCATTCCACTACCAACAGGTTGCTGGGTTTGGCGTCTTTGGGCGCGAACAGGCGGAAGCCCTTGCCGCTCTTGGAGCGGGGCGTCTCGCTTTTCTCCTGGAAGTAGCGCAGGCCGGAGGAGGCTTCCGTGCTGAGCAGGAACGCGTGCGGCGTGTTCGGAAAGGCATCGGCGTTGATGCTGGGAGCCGAAATGGCGTTGTACGGCACAGCGATGAGCATGCCGGGAACGAGCTGAAACAGCGAGGGGGAAACGAGTGCGGTCATGATAATGTCCTCTTTGGTTGTGGCAGCCAATTCCTTTGGCTGTTGAGATAGTATATACACCAGTTTTGATTTAAAGTCAATGTTTGTTGGCTTAAAAACAAAAAATCCCTCGTTTGGAGAGAGATTTTTTGTTTTTTTATAAAAAGTATTTTTCCTCTATTTTTTTCAAGTCTTGGTCAAGCTGGCTGGCTGAAAGCGGAGGATTGATTTCGGATTTTTCTATTATTTCTAGTATCGTTAGGAGTAAATGTTTTATACCTGGTATAATGTGTTGTTCGCGATCTTCAGCATAAGATAGGCGTAAATAGCCACTGCCGGCGCTACCAAAATCACTACCTGGAATCATCGCGATTCCTTTTTCTTGCAGCAGCCAACGACTAAAATCTTTATCATTTTTAATTTTCAATACGTCGGAAACGTATTTTAACTCTAAAATATTTTCAATATTGGGGAAAATATAAAACGCGCCTTCGGGTTTGTTTGGTAAAATAAAAGGGGAGAGTAAGTCCAGTGCCTCAGAAACAAATTTTCCTTTTTTTTCATATTCTATCAGGTCGGCTTGTAAAATCGGTTCGATTTTTTCGCGCACCGATGGATAATGAAAGCCGTCGATATCAACGTCGCCAAAAATTGTTCCGGCCACAATTTGATAAACGCGAGAAACACAACTCCATTTATTTACGGCTAGTTGTCCAAAAATTTCTATTAGCCATTCTGGTGCCACAATAAAACCCAAGCGCCAACCGGTCATGGCATAATTTTTTGAGCAGCCGTTGAGGTTGATAGTAAAATCCAGCATCCCAGGTACGGATAAAATGCTAAAATGTTTTCGTCCATCAAAAGTAATCTGGTCGTAGATATCATCAAACACCACCATAAAACGATATTTTTGTGCGAGCGCGGCGACTTGGCGTAATTTTTCTTCGCCCATCATCATGCCGGTCGGGTTTTGTGGAGTGTTGAGGAAAAGTAATTTTATATTTTTATTTTCAGTCAAGATTTTTTCCAGATCGGCGACATTAAATTCCAAAGTTTTATCATCTGGATTTTGGTAAGCGGTCCATTCGAGTGGTTTTTTGTGAGTATAGAAACTAGAGAGCGAAGCGTAAATAGGATAGGACGGATTTTGAACAATGATTTCGTCATCTTTATTTACCAAAGCTTGTAGAGCTAATTCAATCGCTGGTTTACCACCCGGTTCAAGCAAAATATTTTCTTTTTTTATCTTCACACCGCGTGTAGCTGTCCAATATTTAGCAATGTTTTCACGTACTTGCGGGAAGCCAATAAAATGGGCGTATTTTGTCTGTTTGTCTTTTAGGGCTTGTACCGCCACTTCAATGATCGGCTCAGGAGTTTTTGGTCCAGTGTCGCCGATATGAAATTTATAAATTTGAGGGAATTTTTTTGAGGCCTCAACTTTGGCCACTTCCACACCAAACGCAAACGAACTTTCGTCGCCCAAAAAATTTAGATCATGATTGTAATCTACTTTTGGGGAGAGTTCATCGTTGTTTAGAAATTTAGCCGAGAGTTTCATGTTATTTTTTCAGAGCTTTCAAAATTTTCTGTTCAATTTCCGGTGGGGTCAAATGAGCGACTTCGTAAACTTCTTTGACATTACCGGATTTTAGGTAAGTATCAATCGCGATAGTGCGCTGAGTATAATCCGCCGGTAACATAAATGGGTACAAAAATCCTTTCCAACCGTTGTGTAGTGCCACGACTAATTCTCGTTCATGGTCCGGTAAAATTTCTTGTGCGGTTTGTGGATAGTCTCGGCGAACCTCTTCAAAAAGTTGAGGCGATGTGACCGCGATAATTTTTACATCAAAATCTTTTTCTAGATTTGGTAAAATTTCTAGCGTACTAAACAACATCTGCGCACCACAAATTGCCAAAACAGTTTTTTGTTTGCCATTTTCTTTAAATGGTTTGTAGACGTAGGCACCGACGGTCGCTGCTTTAGCTGGAGGTACATCGCCACCACGTTTTATAACTTGCGTATCCGGACGCATGGCCGACATCGCGATTGGTTCGCCTTTTTCTAAAGCGTAAAATAACATTTCTACCATTTCGTTGGCATCCATTGGTTTATAAACTTTTATACCTGGCAGAGCACTATAAATACTCATCCAATACATACCTTGATGGGTTGGACCGTCTTCGCCGGTTTCTGGACCATCGTGAGCGGCAAGCATTACAAAAAAACCTTTGGTTGGTGGATTGAGGTGATTGCCGATAACTGCCAAACGCACACAGTTGACCATCATGGTAGTGAAAACCGCATAAGTACCAAACACCGAGACTGGTTTAAATCCGCCTGGTAAAATATCTTCGGTCATACCTGTAGACATCATCGCCATATTTGGTTCAGCAATACCAAAACGAATGCCGCGACCGTATGGATTGGCTTCATTGATCAAACCATAAGTATTTTCCGCGGCATTGGTCAAAACCGAACTACCAAGATCACCAGCACCAGCGTAAAAAAATGCAGAATGTTGTTCGAGCCATTTAAACCAAGCACCAGCCGCTTTGCGAGTGGCGACTTTTGAACCTTCTTCAAAAATTAATTCGGGTGGCAAAGTTTCCGGTCGACGCAGAGCAATCGGATTTACAAGTGGGCGATTGGGTAGAGCAATAACCATTTTTTTCACCAACTCAGATTCATGTTCAATCATCTGGGCGGAAGCAGTCATTTTTTCTAAAACATATTTTTCGTCGTCCGCAGTAATCTGTTTTAAAATTACATCAATATCTTTTTGAACATCTTTTTCAATTCCCGGAATATCAAAACCAAGATGTTTCATGATGGTAATATATTCATCATGTTTTACCGGTGCGCCATGCGAGGCGGCAGTATTTTCTTTTGTGCCGTAAAGTTTGCCTTTTAAGGTGTGGGCAATCACGACCGTTGGTCGGTGGTTGGCAAAAATATTTTTACGCGCGAGTGCGTAAGCATAATATAGCTGCACAATATTTTCTCCGTTTACCTCAATTACATTCCAGCCTAAACCTTTCCAGTGACCAATATATGGGCTGTGCAAAGCTTCTTCAATCGGACCATCAATACCAAAATGATTGTAATCCAAACTGACAATAATATTATCGGTCGCGGTCGCTATCAAAACATTGCGCGCTTCATATGACATGCCTTCTTCACTTTCGGCATCTCCCATCATTACGAAAACTTTAGTCGGCAATCCGCAAGATTTATGGGCGATAGCCATACCACCAGCCGCGGATAAACCGTGTCCAGATGGGCCGGTAGAGAAGTCGGCGAGCGGATATTTTGCTTCAGCGTGACCTTGAGGACCGTCCGCATGTCGAAAACGTAAAAGTTGTTCTGGGAAAACAGCGTTGGCAGTTTCTTCAGGTAAATCTTTATTTTGGCGACGTAAAATTTCGTAAATCAAAGCGTTCATAGAAAAAAGACCTGGCGTGCAATGGCCAGCGCTCCAAACCAAACGATCGCGTCCTGGGTTTTTGGGGTTGAGTGGATCAAAAGCTAAATTACCACTTAAAACTAAAGCGAGTAATTGTTCTACTTTGCTGCTGCTGCCACCAGGGTGACCACTTTGCCCAGCTTCTACCGCCGCAAAAATAAGACCACGTAAAATATTGGAAAAATGTTCCAGACGTTTTAGGTCCATACCTTCTGGTACGGTCAGATCCAAATCCATCAATTGGATAAAATTTTCATGAAAACGTTTTTTGTCCTTAGAAAATTTCTTCCAGTCTTTTTCGTTTAATAAATTAAAAGACATAATTAATCTTTATATTCTTTGCTGTCGCGTACTTCGCGTTTGTCGCTGCGATGTTTTTCGCGAGTCATAACTTTGTGCTTTTTTAATTCCGCTTCTAAATAATCGCGCACTAAATCAATGGCTTTGTATAAATCTTTTTCGGTCTTGGATGCAAATAAATCTTTACCCGGTACATCAAGTTTGCATTCGCACATGAAGATCTCGCCTTTGACGTGATGATTGCTTTCTTTGCCAACGATTACACTAGCGCCAATAATTTTATCATAAAATTTTTCCACGCCACCGATTTTTTTCTCAACGTAATCTTTGATAGCGTCGGTGAGATCCATCCCTTTGCCTTTGATTTGAATATTCATATATACAAGCTAAATGAATTAAATTATTTTTTAAAAATATTTATTTTTTTAATTTCGGCAATCAATATCGGGTCATTGGTTTTTTCGGCCAGTTGGTGGAGGTTGATATTTCGCGGATCAATTGTCCATTCGTACAAGATTTGCATTTTCATTTTTCTAAAGTAGCCGATGTTTAGGTTGCCTTTGTCTGGATCTTTATTGTCTCGCCAAGTCTTAAATAGCCATTTTAATTTTTCTATCGCGTCGGCCTCATCTTTTATCTTTGTTTTTCCTTCAAATGAAAAATCTCGCTGTAAATCTTCGTTACCACTCATGTCTACTAAATCGATCAATTTTATATTTTTGGTTCTGCTAGACCAAGTAACTAATCCGTTAAAACCATTTTTTCGTAACCATTCAGAATTAAATAATATTCCAGATTCTTTGCCGATAGATTTCCATTTTTCGTAAGCGATGAGTAGGTTTTTTAACGCATCGGCTGCTTCTTTTCTTTCGGTACCGTTATCTCGCACTCGCTCATTTTCATTGGCTTGTAAATCAAATTTTACTTTTTCTTTCCAAGTGTTCGCATCGGCGGTCAAATTATGTTTGATCCAAGTCACTTTTTTTCTGCCTTCTTCGAGTAATCTCACGCTAGACAGTTTGGCAAAATTTTCCCAGTCGGCGCAATCTTGTTCCAAATCGTGGACGATAAAAGTGGCTTCTTTATTTCGGTTGGATAATAGCACCATTTTTCTGAGAGTTGGTAGCAAAAAATCTTGATAATCTAAATTATCATCACCAAAATTTTGAGACCAATTTTCAGCAAGTTCTTCTTCTTTTGCTTTTTGTCTTTGGGTGATAGCTAATTTTACTTCGTATGGAATGCCGAGTTCGGACAGAACTTCGACTAAAGATCGGCTGCGTTTTTTAGATTTTTCCAATCTCTCTGCGTTGGTTATTTCATCGATATGGTAACCGGATCGAGGTCTAGGTTCTTTTACAGGTGCTTCGTTTTGGACAAAACGTCCGTTGGTTACGTCGATGCTGGTTGGTAAAATTAGGCCGTTCTCGTCCTTTTCTATTTCCGGCATTTTTTTGTTCTCTGGCAAAATAGTTTCGTCGGTTGGATTGTCGGTTATTTCTGTCGGTGGATTTTCTCTGACCTCTTTTTCTAATTTGCCTAAAAGTTCTAAAATTGGCAACTTATCATAATTAATTTTACCGAAGTATCTCCTTTGCCTTTTTTTTCGTAAACCAAAGAG
>CAIOJG010000167.1 GCA_903858555.1 Candidatus Magasanikiibacteriota bacterium | reverse complement strand
TTTTTTGAAATAAAATATTTTTGGAAACCATCGGATCAAAAGTGATAATCGAAAAAAAAGTATTAATCAACAGAATGAAATAAAAAATTAAATTGGGCGTAGCGTACTCCCAATTTTTAACCAAAAAAATACATGAATACAAACCACTCAGCGCAAAAACAGCGCAGACCAAAAAAGATTTTTTAACACTTGATACAATCAACATATTTATTGTACTTCCTCCCAAGAAATTAAATTATATTGCGACCCCACCGGAAAACCTGGTGGCGGACCATAGGTGAGATTGGCATCATACGCCGAATTGGTGTTGGTATAACCGGAAATAATACTACTACCGCTACTCCAGTTCCAAGTCCAAATACCATTAGAAATTACCGAACCATAAATTATCAAATTACTTTTTACATTGTTTGAATAATAGTAACGCAAAGCAGCGCCATTTTGTGCCAGCAAAGCCGCGTCCACTTCCAACACATCGGGTGAATTTTTTGGAATTAAAATATTTTGTGAAGCAATCAAACCCAAAACATTGGTACCATCTTTGACATTATACAAAATATTTCCATTAATCATAATGCTCTTTCCAGCCGCTGTACCAACAGTAGCTAGACCGTTTACGGTACCATCTACCCAAACATTATCCTCGACATAAATATACCCATTGGTTGGCATGTTATAATTTATGGCCGTACCTAAAGTAGCGATATCAATACATGGTGTAATATTATTCCCGCTGGTATCTTGCGCGCTATAACAATTGGTCGTGTTTACTTTATAGGCATTAAAAGTTCCGTTGGATAAAAATTGCAGACGCCAACCCTGTTTTCCTGACGAGGATAAATAAACACCGCCGGTTAACTGTGAACCGGTTTTTATACTCGCTAAATTGGCAGTAACAGCCGAAAAATCTTGCGCCGGCATCGGAAAACTCCAATAGTTGCTTGGACCACCCGCTCCCCACACCCCTGGTTTTGTGGCGTTGTTGCAACCATGATAAGGCTTACAAGTATAGGTCAAAACCGCACTGGTAATGGGTGCATTTCCAGTGCCATCAAAACGAATACCACCATTGGCATGAAATTTACCGCTCACTGATTCCGTGCTACCAATCCAAACATCACCATTGGTCAACAAGGCATAATCCGTCAAAGCCGGAAAACCTAAACGCGCTTTGAGTGTACGCGTACTATTTGGTTGAGAATCCAACCAACCCGTTGATTGAATAGTGACAACAGTAGAGCCATTGGCAGGTGGAGTAATTGTTA
This sequence comes from Candidatus Magasanikiibacteriota bacterium, assembly GCA_903858555.1. Classification (GTDB taxonomy): domain Bacteria; phylum Patescibacteriota; class Patescibacteriia; order Magasanikbacterales; family GWA2-37-8; genus CAIOJG01. Next base: position 3,570 of record CAIOJG010000167.1, on the reverse strand, counting down.
AAGAATAATGACCGATTGCATTGCCATCTTTATCTTCATAAACATGTACATACGGACCGCTACCAGTCGTACCATCTTTATAATCAGTCTTGTTGTGCGCCAAATGCCAGCGATAATAATTTATGCCGGCCTCGGCAATTTGAAAAGCCATCTCGCGATTATGTTTATAATTTGAAGCGCGATTTTCTGAAATAGCATAACCTGCCACGCCCATCACAATCAAACTAAAAGCTATGGATCCAAAGACCATTACAAACATTAAAATATTTCCTTGATTATTTAATTTTGGAAAAATCTTTTTCATCTAATTACTTTTTAAATTTCTCAATTCGGTTTTACCTTCTATGTAAAGCGGTGCCGGTGAAACATTTGGGCGCAAATCCAACCACAGTTTAATTCCAACCATTCGCACTTGCGGAATATTTATTGGCAGACTTAAACTGGAAGTATTGCTCACACCATCATAATTTTGATCATAATAATAAAATATTGTGGTGGTATTATTTAAATCATGCGCCACATCAGTCGTTACTTCATTCGCGATATTATATGTAAGCGGCGTACCACTCGGTTTAGTGACACCGCGTTTGAGAATTGTGCCGGAAACATAATAATGAATGCGCTCTTTCCAACTATCTGTATCGACATTAGAATAAAAAACTATTTCATTTGGTGTAGCCAGCTCTAGAGGGTAAGCTCCAATACTAGAATAACTTGCCCGACGCAAATCATTTAAAAAATCTTGAATAGTAATGCGACCATCACTTTGTTTGGACAGTTGTTCAAAAATTACATCCTTGCCGTGATTGGCCCAAATCATTATTTCTGAAATCGACGCGGAAAATAACGCGAACAAACCAATCACCACGATCATTTCCATCATTGAAAAACCCAAATTGTTAATCTTTTTAGGCATACTATAGCGACGATAAATTTATTTCCAGTTCACCGTTACCACTCACTGTTGCTGTACCGCTATTTGTGGCATAACCGGCTCTAGACACATCTAAATTGTAGGTACCACCAGAGAGTCCACTCCAAAAAACTTGGCCGGGAGGAACACAATTGTTGGTGTAAGTTATATTTACTTCAGATAATTGTGGAGAATAACGTGTGTCCAGTGTAGAAAGAAATACTTTGTAGCGCAGATAACGATTACCGGCGAGACCGGCAAAAATAATAGTATTGGTCGCGGAATAATAAGTCGACGCAGAACCGTCTGGGCCAGAATAAATCCAACTGACAGCATTAGGCGTATTAGTCGCGGCCAATTGAAATAAAATAGAACTACTGCCAACTTGAACAGCTTGGGAAATTGGTTCAAAAATAATATTTCGCAAAGTCACACTACTGCCTAAATCAAAAGTGGCTGACTCCAAATTTCCACTAGCCAAATAATAACTGCCAACTTTTTTTAATCTTAAATCACCAGGCGAAATCGTATTATCCAAAGTACCGCTATCGGCGAAATATTTTGTTTCATCTAGAAAATTTGTTTGCCCACTGCCACCAGACCAATCGGTCTGTCGACTATAACCCAAGTCTGACTGTAGAGTGTCGTCAAAACTTCCATTATACAAATGAACGGTCGCATTTGATAATGGCAGTCCAGTACCAGCATCTTTTACTTTTACTAATAAAGAGTTAGCGGTGTGCGCCTTAAATATTAAAGAAACATTTTGAGTAGCACCTGGATTTAATTTTATTGGTAACATCGGTATCGCTCCAGCAACATCATAAGTCGTAGAAGCCATTTTAAAATGATAAGTATCCCATTCTAAATTACTAAAATTATAATTTCCAGAAGCCAAAGAAAAGCTTTGATTGGTTTTGTAAACACTAGGATTAGCACCGATTAATTTTTCACCGTAAAGCGAGCCACTTGGTCCGGCCAAACTAGAACACACTGAATTTAGACTCGAGACGTTCATCGCGCTGACATCATCAATACTAAAACTAATTTCGGTAATCGACTGACTCACTACATTGGCCGGTGGTTTGAGTGGGTTCGGATTTTGGGCTGAACTAGTTACGGTGTAATCACTATTATTCCCAGATTTGCTTACTGTAATATTATAGCTCAAAGTGCCAGTTGGCGCGTCTACTATTTGAAGCATGCCGTTATTATCCGTCACATCATCAATAATAACATCAGGATTGGCAGCAGTATTTACGATATGAACATTGGCTTGAGGCACAGCTATTCCGTTGGAATCAAAGACGTGAATAAATAATGCGCCGTTTTGACTGGCACCTTCTAAATTTTTTGGCGCAATAATCGTACTCAAAATCACCGGCTCTTGTTGTGAACAATTGGTACAAATACCAGAAACTTCAACCAATTTATAATCGGCCGGCGCTGTATCATTTGGCACACCACCCAAAGTACCATCAAACGGATCGTCAATATTGCGCACCGAAGTAATCACAGAAAAATTGGCCCCATCACGATTGATAGTTTGTGAATGTTGTAATACACCGATAGGAATACCATTTGTCAAACCAACGCTATCATAAGGAAGATTACGCGCAATTTCCAATTGTTCACTCAAAAGCGTCGTCTCTAAAATTCGCATGCGTGACTGATAAACAATTTTAAAGACCATTGAAATCGTACTATATATACCAACAGCAAAAATCAAAAAAATAGAGATTGCGACCGTAAGTTCAATCAAAGTAAAACCAGACTGATTAATATTTTTTCTTTCCATATATACATTATACCAAAAAAAAGGAATATAAAAAACATCCACTTTAACCAAATTGAAAAAATGTGCTATAATAGTCTCACAAAAATTTATGGCCCGCTTGTATCGTCATTACCAAAAACGTCAACGAGACGATAAACCTAAAATAAATCTAAATCCAGAAGTTTCTCAAGGACTTTTGGCGATTTTGTTATTTATTATTGCCGGTTTGTCGATTTTGAGTTTTTTTTCCATGGCTGGCGTGGTTGGTATTTTTATTGATTCCACATTGGCACTCATTTTTGGTGGTGTGCGCTATGTCTTCCCTATCGTTCTCACTACCATCGCTGTTTTGCTGGTAAAAGATTTAGAATATGATTATCGCCATACTCACAGTATTGGCGCGATTTTATTTTTCTTGAGCTTCAACGGTCTAGTCCATATTCAGAAACCATTGGATCAATTGGTTTCTGAAGCCACCCAAGGTTACGGCGGCGGATTTTTTGGCTTGGCTTTATCATGGCCACTACTAAAATACGTTGGCTATTGGGGTGGTTTAATGATTTTACTTGGTTTATTATTGGTTTCTGTCATTTTCTTGTTCAATACTACTTTGGCCCAACTAGTTGATCTTCATAAAAAATTCTTTATGATGCTCGGCTGGGGTGGACAAAAAATTATTGCTTTCTTTGCTTCCTTTAAAAAGACAAAATTGCCTAATGAACAACCGGTAAAATTCAGTATCAAAGGTGAATACGCAGCAACAGAAGAAACAACCAATGAAGACGAAGAAGACAATCGTGTTTTCCATAAAAAAGCTCTCGACGAGGATGAAGAAGAAATCGAGGAAGAGCCAGAGGAAAAAGTAGTAGTAAAAAAAGAA
>CAIOJG010000166.1 GCA_903858555.1 Candidatus Magasanikiibacteriota bacterium | reverse complement strand
ACCTTTGATAATACTCCCGGAACCAATCGTGGTATGTGGATCAATCACACAATTTTCTAAAGTACAATTTTCGCCGATTATTACCGGTCCATTAATTTTAACACTCTTACCAACTGTCGTACCAATACCAATTTTTACTTTGCCATTTATTTGCGCACCGACTTCAACCAATCCTTGATTTTTAAATTCGGATTCCTTTAACTCATCAAGCAGTAATCGATTGGCGATAATCAAGTCCACCGCTGCGCCAGTATCTTTCCACCAACCGGTGATTTCCTTATGCCCAACTTTATAATTATTTTTTAAAAAATATGAGTGAATGTCGGAAATTTCATATTCACCACGGGCACTTTTTTTAATTTTGGAATAACCTTCAAAAAAAACTTTTGGTCCATAAAAATAAATACCGGTTTGGGCAAAATTATTTGGTGGATTTTTTGGCTTCTCCAGCATATCGATAAGTTTACCACTGTCATCAAAAAGCGGCACACCAAAACGTTCCGGATCCGGCACTTTCGCAAAAGCCAACATACAATCATAATTGTTGTCGGAGAATTCTTTCATCAAATCACTAAGGTCAGCCAAAACCACATTATCGGACAAATAAAACATAAATGGATCATCGCCAATAAATTTTTCGGCTTCTTTGACCACATGTGCAATCCCTTGAGGACCACCGGTTTGCTCAAAATATTTTATCTTTATTCCCCAGTGACCACCATCACCAATATGTTTTGGCAAATCATCTTCGCCTGGATTGGTATTGATAAAAATCTCTTCGATGCCGGCATCAACCGCTTTTTGAATAGCATGAAAAATCATCGGCTTGTTGGCCAACGGAATCAAATGTTTGTTCATGGTAGACGTGACCGGACGCAATCGAGTCGCCCGTCCACCACCGGTTAAAATGGCTTTTTTGATTTTTTTCATATGATAGCTTGAGCCTACCAAATAATAATCTTTTTTACAATCCTCCAGTACCATTCCATCAACGGATTGGCAATATTATCCAAAATCGGATTTTTTATACTTTTTTCGTCAAAAATCACTTCACCCACGAAAGTTTTCATCATTTCATGGTCAGAAATTTTACGGATACTTTGGACATAAGCGCGTTTTTTGAGCCACAGTTTCCAACTACTTGGTTGCAGCCAATACCAATAGGCGCGCAGTTTTTCTTTGATCCAACCTTGTTTGAAAGCAAACAATAACAAACCAACTTCAAGCACCAAGCCCATTGGCAAAAGCACCAACAACGTTGGCCATTTAAAAAACATCAGCATCACCCCCATACGGTTGCGTTCGATGCAGTAAAATTTCACTTGATTGCGACTAAAGGAATATTTGTGGTAAAAAAGTGAATCACTTGAAACCATTATTTTGTAGCCGGCAATTTTGAGACGGAAACAGTATTCAATATCTTCGTGGTACATGAAAAAGTCGCTATCCCATAGACCAAACTGGCGCAACAGATCGGCGCGCATTAAAAGTGCAGCACCGCTAGCATAGGAAGTTTCATACAATTTAGGAAAATTTAAATTTTCGGCTTTAACACGCAAATTGTTGCAAAAACCTAAACCTAAATAGTGAAAAGAATTGCCGGAACTATTTATCAATTCGGTGTCCGGATAAAGCATCATGAAAGATTGGGTAGCGCCAATAGTTTTGTCCGCTTCCATTGCTTCCACCAGCGGTTCCAAAAAGTTGGCGGCCACAAAACCGTCGTTATTGTGAAAATAAATATAATCAAAACCATTGTCGAGCGCCCACTGAATACCAACATTATTTCCACCGGAAAATCCTAAATTTTCTGTTTGTGGCAAAAGTGTGATATGAGGCAATTCATTGCCCGACAATGACATTACATTTTCTTCGAGATAGCGCACCGATAAACCATGTTGTGGATGTGGGTTATCTACGATTACCAATTCCACTCTATCTTTTGGATAGGTCATTTTTTTCAAAGCCGACACTACGTCATCAATATACGGTTCACAGTGGAAAGAAAGATAAACGATGGCTACTTTTGGATATCTCATATTATGCTGAATAATATTTATTATTACCTTTCCATTTCCAAATAAATTTTAGCCAACTCAAAAAATGAATTCTGGCTAATTTATTTTTGAACAAAGCGTTAAAAACACCTGGCACCAACGCCGAAGCGCGTGCGTGCACGTGCATAATCACTATATCATGCACATAGTAAACCGGCCAATTGGCTTCCCACATTCGACGACACCAATCCGCATCCTCCAAATACATAAAATAACGTTCATCAAACCAACCAACTTTATCAGCTACTTCTTGACGCACAACCATTGCGGCGCCGAGCACCCAATCTACTGGTCTGGTTTCATTGTGATCAAAATCTTTCATCTCCAATTTATCGGCATGTTTTTTTACCCAAGCGTATTTTTTATCAAAATTAATTTGTTTGAGCGGTTTAATAAGTATCGAAGGCAAATCAAAACGATAACAAGAATATTGTAAGGTACCGTCCATGTTTAAAAGTTTTGGACCAATACAACCAATCTTTGGATGTTCATCCATGAATTTTATAATTCGCTCTACCACTTTTGTGTTTTCAGGAACGACAGTGTCTCTGTTGATGGCAAAATAATAGCGAGCTGGTGTTGCTTTAAATCCAATATTATTTCCGGCACCAAAACCAATATTGCCGCCACAATCGATATATTTTACTTTGTCACCGAATTTTTCCAAAAGCGCTTCTTTTATTTTATCTTTATTTTGAGAATTATCAGCCACAGTCACTTGCACATCATATGGGCAACCAATGATATCTTTAAACACCGAATCAGCAGCACGAATAATATCGTCCTTCATCAAAAAATTTAAAAAAACTATATTTATGTCTTTCATATTATTTCCACCATTTTCTTAAATCCTGCCAAGTGGCTTTTTTGGTCTGATTAATAAATTTACGCTTATTTTTTAAATCCACTCTCCCCTGCCAGACTTCTTTTAAACCAGCCAAAACTTTATGATCAAAGAAAATATAATAAACCAACTTCTTTAATTCATACCACAGAATCCAAGGAAAATCAAGGATAAAGTTCTGCCAATACTCGTTTTTATACAATGTACGAAGATGATTTTTGTAGCTATGATATTGCACCCACGGTGACTGTTTTTTCTTATTTTCCGCCGCCGATTTATCATCCATTGATTTTGGTCCAGCACCGGCACGATCGTGGTGCGCAACTGTATTTAATAAAATAAAAGATTTGTAACCAGCCTCTTGTAAACGATAAGATAAATCTACGTCTTCTTTATAAGCATGATAGCTCTCATCCAGAAATTCACCACCAGGAAAAGCGACTTTATCAATAATACTGCGACGCAACATCGGGAAAGCACCTGAGGCACCAAAAACTTCCAGCTCTGATTGCGGAAACTTTGTTTTCATTTCATTCCAATCATGTTGTGTATACTGCTCGATCACGCGACGATTGCGAAAAACTTTTAAACCAAGCGCGTCAATCTGATTACTCAGACTTTTTTCCAAACCACCAGTCGCAACTTTAGCAAAATCCCATTTCATCAAACGTGGCGACACCGCGGCCACTTCCAAATTTTTATCCAAAAAATCAACCATATTTTGCAAACAGTCTGATTGCAAATACATGTCTTGGTTGAGCAACAAAAAATATTCTCCATTTGTGTCGCGATAGGCTTGATTATGACCGCCAGCAAAACCATTATTGGTTGGATTGACGACTAATTTATATGGTACCGAAAAATTTTCTAATTCTTTT
>CAIOJG010000165.1 GCA_903858555.1 Candidatus Magasanikiibacteriota bacterium | reverse complement strand
TTTTTGCGGGCTTATGCACCCACAGGTGCATGCCTTTCGCCTTCGCAGGCGAAAAAAGCGAAAAGGTGGCCGACTGGGCGTTTTTTTTACTTTATTCTAAATTGTAAAGCTTCAGCCAGGTGGTTAATTGATATATTTTCTGATTCAGCCAGATCGGCGATGGTGCGACTTATTTTTAGGATGCGGTTGTAGCCGCGGGCGGAGAGGCGCATTTTTTCTACGGCGCTGCGTAACAGATTTAGTGATTCATTGTCCAAGTGACAATGTTTTTTTATTTCACTGTTGCCCATTTCGGCGTTTACGATTATTTCACTTTTGGCAAAACGTTCTTGTTGGATTGTTCGTGCCTTTTCTACTCGGGCTCGGATATTTTGTGAACTTTCACTTTTTTCTTCGGCTGATAATTTATCAAATTTTAAACGCGGCACTTCGATGTGTAAATCAATTCTGTCTAAAATCGGTCCGCTAATTTTTTTCTGATAGCGTAAAAGTGTGGAGGCAGAGCAAGCACAATTTTGGTCCGTGTCGCTAGCGTAGCCACAAGGACAAGGATTTTGTGAAGCCACTAAAATAAATCGTGCCGGGAAATGCAACGTGCCTTTTGCACGTGAGATGCTGACCGTGCCATCTTCAAGCGGTTGACGTAAAGCTTCTAAACAAGCGCGGTTGAATTCTGGAAATTCATCTAAAAATAAAACACCGCGATGAGATAAAGAAATTTCTCCAGGTCGTGGAAAACTGCCGCCACCGATGAGGGCAGTCGCGGAAATATTATGATGAGGCGAGCGAAATGGTCGTTTGGTAATTAGCTCAGTACGTAATAATCCGGCAACCGAATATATTTTAGTAATTTCCAAAGTTTCTTTTTCGGTGAGAGTTGGTAGGATTGTAGGCAAAGTTCTGGCCAGTAAAGTTTTGCCGGAACCCGGTGGTCCGGAAAGTAAAATATTATGTCCCCCGCTAGCTGCAATTTCTAAAGCTCGCTTGGCAAATTCCTGTCCTTTAATTTGGGACATGTCCAAATCAAAATTTTGTTCGGATATTTTTTCTCGTTCTGTTTTTCTGTGTGGAAGTAAAAAATTTTGACCAAGCAAATGTTCTAAAACTGATTTTAAATTTTTAGCAGGAATTATTTCGATACCTTCTATTAACGCTGCTTCTTGGGCGTTTTCTTCTGGTATTATTATAGTTTTAATACCCTTTTCTTTGGCGAATAAAGTCACGGCCAAAACTCCATTGGTGGCGCGCACCGAACCGTCTAGAGCCAATTCACCCCAAAGTAAAATATTTTTTAAATCAAGATTTTTATCAAGCGATGCTAAGACTATGCCTACGGCCATAGCCAAATCATAGGCCGGTCCTTCTTTGTATATATTGGCCGGCGCAAGGTTTACTAAAATTCGAAAATTAAACGGATAAGTATATCCTGAATTTTTTATGGCGGAATGAATCCGGTCTTTAGCTTCTTGAATGGCAGTGTCGGTCAGTCCGATAATTCCAAAATTTGTTTGTCCTTTGTTGATGTCAACTTCCACCTCCACGCTCTGGCAGCTTAACCCGAGTGGTGCTGCGCAAGCAAGTTTGACGAACATAGTCCTTAAGTTTTAAAAAATTTATTCGGTAAAAGATAAAAAATAAAACCAGTCACAATCAAAATATCGGCGAGGTTGATAACGCCGGTGCCGATAAGAAAATAATCAATTGTCGCTTGGTAAGTAAAACGATCCAGTAAATTTGAAAATGCACCCCAAAAAATTAGAGTTAAACCAATAAAAAAATGAATATTGGTTTGGTGTTTATAAAAATAATAAAGCACCAGAATAATTATTAATAAAATTGGCACTGTAAAAATAATTGTTAGAGTGTTTGGTAGTGGCAGGCTAAAAGCAACGCCGTGGTTGATAAAAGGGTGCCAGCCTAGAATATTTTTAAAAAGATGATTGGAAGTAAAAACTAAGCGTGATAAAAATTTTATATAACGATCCAAACAAAATAAAAAAAACCCGCCGATAAAAATTATCAATTGGCGGGTTTTGGTGTTCATAAAATTAAACCTCCTGAGTAATGGCTTTTTTACAGGTAATACAAGCGTTGGAAGTTGGACGAGCTAACAAGCGTTTTTCGTCGATTGGTTTTTTGCAATATTTGCAGATGCCGTAGGTGCCATCCTCAAGGCGTTTGAAGGCTTGGGTATTATCGCGCAAAGTTTTCTCTAGACTTTCTTCTAGAGGGACCTCGGCGGCATACTCGGCGATCTCGGCTGCGTTCTCGTCTTCTTTGTCGCCATATTCTGGATAGTTGGAGTCATAGCCATCTTCGGTCTTATTGTTGCGTTTAGAAAATTTGGAAAGGTCATTTTCAACACGAGTTTTCTCTTCTGTCAGAGCAGCTTTGATTTTGTTTAAAAATTCTTTACTGAAAGTCGATTTTGGCATATTTATTTATGATTGAATAATCTCGATGGCAGTAATTATATCCTATGGGTGACCAAATAGTCAAGAAAAAAAATAAGGGCGTAGTAACCCAATTATATATAAATATGAGGTTCTCGCCCTTAGGCAGACTATCAGAGCGAGATATAAATCGTCCGAAGACGAAATTGTCATCACTGTTTGATAGTTTAAACCCCCGACCGCTTGAAGGTATTAACCTCCGCAGGCTAGATGACACAAAAGGTCAAAAGCTCGCAAAAATGAGGTTACCATACAAGAAGAACGGATTCGCCGCTGCTATTTATTTGTATGTTAATAGCGACTGTAAATCCACTTCTATGCACTAAGCAGTTAGTGAGGTTGAACGTCCGTTGAAACGGACATGTAAGTTGTAGCAAAGAACTACAATATTAGTATAACACATTTTTAGGCTTTTGTCAAGGATTTGTATAGACTAGTGTATACAAACAGACTTTATTTCTAAGATTAGCCAAAAAGACAGGTGCAATAATGTTGTGTTTTGGTGTTATTTAGTGTGGTAGTATATACAGTTGTACACAGAAGAGGGTGGTTGTGCACATACATATCCACATTTGTATATACTAGTGTATACAAATGTATTTTCTTGTATTGATATTGACTTTAAAACGAGTTTGCCATAGTATAGTTTAGTTATCAACTTCTCTAACGGCCGACTTTTTAGTTAAAGATGGCTGTGTGAGTACGATTAGCTGAGGGATAGATGCAATTGCCTGGAAAAACCGCAGACGGGTTTGAGCGTCATCAACTGAGGTTTGATCTCAAAGGGAGCACAAACTGTTCGCAGACCTTTTTGCACAAGTTGGCTACTGCCAAGAAGCGCAAGTGGCAAAAGCGGCACCGTGCTACGTGTCAGATTGTCCAAGACTGGGTTGGGGAGCAAGTCTGGAAGGACAAGCAGTACGGTTACATCTACTTTGCTTACCGAGCAATTCAAGCTCACGGTCGTAAAGCCGCCTGAGTGCCAGTAAAATGCGAGCCCCAATCAAGCGAAGGTCTTGAAAGGGGTTGAGGCCTAAAGGAAAACCACCAGATCAATGACTTTATTTATATATAATGTATGTAAATAGGGTCGTCTGGTGGTTTTTTTGTATAGACTATTGTATACAAACAAATAAAAACCCGCCCATTGCTGAGCGGATTTTTTATTTTAGTTTAATTGGAGCTTATTTTGTTTTTCCAGCGATAATGTTTGCTGCCACGTTTCCAGGTACATCAGCGTAGTGATCAAATTCCATAGAGGAACTGGCACGACCCTGAGACATAGAACGTAGGGAAGTAACATAGCCAAACATACTAGCCAAAGGAACCATGGCTTTCACCACTTTCATTTGACCACGGTCAGTCATTTCTTGAATCTGACCACGTTTGGAGTTTAAATCACCGATACAGTCACCCATAAATTGTTCTGGGGTAACCACTTCAACTTTCATGATAGGTTCCATGATAACCGGGTTTGCTTTTTTACAAGCAGCCTGGAAAGCCATCGAGCCAGCCATTTTGAAGGACATTTCAGAGGAGTCGACGTCGTGGTAAGAACC
>CAIOJG010000164.1 GCA_903858555.1 Candidatus Magasanikiibacteriota bacterium | reverse complement strand
GAATTTAAATTTCCAATTCCGGTAGTAGATTTTAATAGTACTAGCACTCTAGAAGAGGCCGGCACGATTACTTTGGGTGACTCTTTTTTCCAGGCTAAATTTGAAAGCAAAGGTTTGCCAGATTTACTAGCGGACAATTTAAAGAAAACAGTTTTTGATCCTCATGAAATTATTGGCAACCCCCTAGTTTATCTAGCCCAACATCATTATCAGAAAACTAAAAGTAAAACCATCGTGGTTGAAACGATTGAACGCTACGCCGCCAAACGAGCGGCCAGCTATGACGAAAAAATTATTGTTGACGACAGCACCACAACTAAACAAAATTTTAAAAAAACCATCAACGACGCCGCTTACGAAATTTTTGATCAAACCGATTTAAATTATTTTTTCAAACACAACTTGCTTATCAATCCACTAAGAATTTTTATAAATGATTTAGAATTTAAAACTTTAGGATTGGTCAATGATAATATTGGGCGTTATTCAATCACGCCACCAATGTTATTTTATTCGGAAGAAGTAGATTTTGACACCGATCAACATGTCACTGACAATATCGATATTCTGGCTCAAAAAATAAAATGGCTGGGTGACACCTTAAAAGAAAAATATAATTTGGATATGATTTATGTGGTCATACCAAATAAATATACGGTTTACAATTATTTGGATAAAAACGGTTCTTACAATAATTTTATTCCAGAACTTCAAACGCGATTGGAAAAAGAAAAAGTAAATTATGCAGACCTCTACACCCCGTACATGAACTACGTAAAAAATCCAAATGCTCCACTACTATATTACCCAAACGAAACTCATTACAGCGCGGTTGGTAAAAATATTTTGGTTCAAGAGTTGATGAACAAAATAAAATAGCCGGAAATTATTTCCGGCTATAAACCATTATTACATTTTTTTACAACTCTATCACCACCACCGAATTTATCTTATTTTTTTTCTTGGTTGGATCACCCGAGACAATTACTATCTTATCTCCTTTTTTAACAATCTTTTTTGATTTTATAAATGCTCTGATTTTATTTATAAATACTTTCTCTCTACTAACATACGGTGAAATAATCGGCCACACTCCCCAAGATAAATTTAATTGTCTCTGAACTCTCAGAGAAGATGTCGCCACTAAAATCGGCGCCTGTGGTCGAACATGAGAAATAAGACGTCCGGTCAGACCAGAAAAAGAACCGGTGACAATTAATTTTGCTCCAACATCGTGAGACAAGGCGCTGGACAAAACCGCCACTGCTTCTGGTGCCAATTCGGTACTAGTCAAAGACAACGCTAAATCATCAAACGGCGATGCTTCCGTGGTACGTACAATCTCTGTCATAGTTTTCACCGTCAAGACTGGATAATCACCCGAAGCGGTCTCATTGGACAACATCACCGCGTCCGTATGGTCTAAAACCGCGTTTGCCACATCTGAGACCTCAGCACGTGTTGGTAGACGGTTGTGCTGCATAGAATCCAACATCTGCGTTGCCACAATCACAATTTTGGCTTTTAGTCTGGCTTTGGAAATAAGCATTTTTTGGATAATCGGCACACCAGCTTCTGGCGTTTCCAACCCCAAATCGCCGCGTGCGACCATAATGCCATCGGACACCTCAATAATTTCATCAATATTTTCGACAGCTTCATGCTGCTCAATTTTAGAAATAATCAAAATTGGTGTTGGCTGTTTAATCTTTAATTTTTTCTCAAACTTTTTTATTAAAGCACGTAATCGCAAAATATCTTTCGCGGTATGAACAAATGAAAGCGCGATGAATTCTACCCCCGCTTTTATACCAAACTCCAAATCATCAATGTCTTTTTTACTTAAAGCCGGAATTTTTAATACACTATCTGGGAAATTTAAACCTTTATGAGAAGTTAGCACTTCACCCTCTATAACCTGACAAAAAATTTTACTGCCTTTTATCTTTTCGATTTTTAATTCCATGTGACCATCATCCAACAAGAAAAATTGGCCAACTTTTAAAAACTTTTGCAGACCAGGATAAGCCACCGGTAATTCTTTACCTTTATATTCTTTGATAGCGGTATCAAAGACAACTTTAGTTCCGCTTTTTATTTCCAGGCCTTTGTCTGGCAAAATTCCCAGACGAATTTTTGGTCCTTGCAAATCTTGTAAAATTGCAACCGGTATTTTTGTCGTCTTCTCCGCTTTTCGGATATTGCGTATTAACTTCTTGTGAGCAGCGTAGGTACCGTGCGAAAAATTTAAACGTGCCACATTAACACCGGCTTTCACCATTTGAGTTAAAGTTTTTTCATCTGCGCAGGATGGACCGATAGTTGCGACAATTTTGGTATTTTTTAACATAATTATTTTAACAAAGTCTTAATCTGTTCTTGTTTAGCCGCATCAAGTGGCAGTAATTTTATCATTTGATCTACCGAGGTAGTTTGTTGATTGGTGGTAGCGGCTTTATTTACTCCAAATAAATAACCATATTTATCCATAAATTGACCGACATAAGACGGCAAAAACCACAGCGCCAAGAGCAGCGGCACCATTACCAACAAAATACGCAACCAACCAGAAATTGCTTGCCACATCAAATTACGATTAATTTTACGATTTTGTTCGTAGATAATCTGTGACCATTTAAGATTTTTTTCGAGCAAAGCTTTGATTTCGTCCAAAGTAACCGGTGCCGTGTCTTTTTTTACTTCAAGCTCTTTCTTTGGTTCCTCTAACACAGCCCCTTCTTTTTTTTCTTCTATCTTATCCATATATTATTTACTTAAACGTTTGAGTTCGTTTTCAAAATTTTTAACATCCTTGAAGTCGCGATAAATACTGGCAAAACGAATATACGCCACTTTATCAAAATTACGTAAATTTTTCATTACTATCTCCCCTAATTCACTACTACTAATTTCACGCTTTTTCTTTTTTTGGATATCACGTTCAATCGCATGTACCAAGCGATGAAAATCGTCTTGGGTAAAAGCTCGTTTAGTGAGACTGCGTCTGATACCGCTTTCCAACTTATCACGCATATAAGCTTCGCGCTTACCATCGCGCTTGACCACAATCAAATCCAAAAGCTCGGTCTCCTCAATCGTAGAAAACCGATATTCACATTTGTCACATTGACGACGACGGCGCGTAGACAAATCATTCTCCGCCGGTCGAGTATCAATGACGCTAGTATTTTTATGATTACAAACAGGACAACGCATATATTTTTATACCTAAATGATAGCATTTTAAGCTAAAAAAAACAAGATAAAAAAATACCGGCAATAATTACCTTTGAGCGGGCTTATGCGTCCACAGACACATGCCTTTCGCCCTCGCGGGCGAAAAAAGCGAAAAGGTGGTTATTGCCGGTATTTTTTTATCTTGTTTTTTTTAGCTTAAATGCCCATCTTCTTACGTATAAAAGCTGGAATCTCTAGATCATCTTCAGCTTTAGTCTTAGCCAACACAACCGGAGCTGCTTTCGGCTCTTCTCTTGGCCAATCACTTGGTGCAGCTACTACCGGCGTTGGTGCTGGAGCCGGAGAAAAGACTGACGGACGTTGATTATTTTGAGTAAATTGTTTGAATTTCTTTTCCTCTTCTTCTTCATCTTTCTGAGCTTTGCGTAAAAAATTGGTAGAAGATAATTTATTGGTACTAAAAAACGATGGGGTTTCTTCTTCGCTACTAAGCAAACTATTGTGACGTTCATCAAAACCAGTGGCAATCACTGTGACACGCACTGCCCCACCCAAAGTTTCATCAATAGTTGTACCAAAGATTACTCGTGCATCTTCCGCAGCGGAACTAGT